>JAZQGJ010000055.1:0-3443 GCA_045539995.1 Eubacteriales bacterium | reverse complement strand
GATTCCCCTCGCCTCCACCAAGAAAAGACTCAGAATTGTATACAATTCTGAGTCTTTTCTTGGTGGAGGCGAGGGGAATCGAACCCCTGTCCGAAAACCTCTTGATATGACCTTCTCCGAGTGCAGTTAATCTTTTACTTTCCCCACGTTAAATGCTGATTAACAAGCCTATAACGCAAGTAGCTTTTTGATGCGTGAGCAGGTCAAAAGCAAAAGCCTGCTGCACGTTCACTGCTAATTTGACGCCAGGCGCAAATCGCAGTCCTTTTGCGCGTGACGGGCTGTCTTATGACAGCATCAGCTGCTTACGCAGCCATTGCAACTTTATTGTTTGCGTTTAATTTTAAGTTTGGAACTTTTAAAGAGGTGTCCCGCCTCTACTCGCTTATCATACCTCAAAATCCCCGTCGAAGCCTTTACGCCCCCATATTAATCGGTGTTTGAATTTTTCATATTCCTTTCGATTTCTCGCTTTGAGTCTCTCTTCGCCATATCCTCTCGCTTATCATAGAGCTTCTTACCACGGCAAAGTCCGACCTCCATTTTCACGTGTGAGCCCGAAAAATAGAGCGAAAGCGGTATCAAGGTGTATCCCTTTTGAGCAACCAACCCAAGCAGCTTCAGAATTTCCTTTTTGTGCATTAAAAGCTTCTTATCACGCAGAGGCTCTCTGTTGAATATATTTCCTTTCTCATACTGGCTTATATGGACACCGCAAGCGTAAAGCTCGGCGTCCTTTATTGTACAAAAGGAATCCTTTAAGTTAACTGCTCCCATTCTGAGCGATTTGACTTCCGTGCCATACAAGGCTATTCCCGCTTCATATGTATCGTCAACAAAATAATCGTGCCTTGCTTTTCTGTTAAGGGCAATTATTTTGCTGTTGTTCTTATCCGACATTACCAAGTCTCCTCTCTCTGAATTTGAAACATAGTCGCTCGCGCTTGCCAAGCCAACAAATGCGAGATGCGTATATTGTAAATTATACACCAACAAACGAAAAAATGCAAGAGTAAATTTATTCTTTTAAATATAGCATGAATTTTTAAAACGTTTTATCTTTCAAATATTTGTTCAAGAACCTCGAGCATCTTAAATTTCAATACGTATTTTACGTCTTTGCTTTTTGTAATTATTCTATACTGCTCGGGAGTCAGCCCTACGGGAATTGAGTCATCTGTTTCCACCTTATCTCCGTAAGCCGTGGAAAGACACAACGGTGGAAAAAGAACGCACCACCAATTCTGCCCCTTTCCTTCTCCTATTATTATGCGCAATGAAATATAATTGCCAGAGGGAAAGCAGGTATTTTCATACTCTCGTTCGGGATAGTATTCTCTATCAAAATATGCTTTTACAGTATATTCGTATCCCTCGTTTTTAATAACCTCCTTCGCCGTTTCGGTTATTTCCTCTAAAAGCGCTTTTACCTCCACCGTCGCCTCATCAATATTTTCCGCTTGGCTTAAGGCGTCACTGTATTGTAAAAGGATCTCATCTCTGACCTTCAATTTTAAGCTCTGGTCTTCCTCGCTATCCGAATTAGCAAGTATATGAAGCCTTATAACGTTATCGTATAGCTTTTCCTCATCCTTTTGCGGCATAGCTGCAATAAATAATGTACTGAGCAAAATGCATATAACGTAAGTAACTGTTTTTTTCATCCCTTTTCTCCCTTTGATATATTACAGTTGATTATGCTCACTTTTCATTAGTTTTATTCAACAACAAAAAAAGGACGGAGATTTTTTCTCTGTCCTTTTTTGTAAGCATCGTGTTTGCATACGTAAATACAAAATGATGAATTGACGGCGGACCGTCATAAATTGAGATAAAATTCCAAGAGTCACAACAAGCTATGATAAACATACGGAATTTATGTTTTATTCGTCTTAAGACTTTGAAAAACCCTACTCTTGAGACTTCGGACGTCGCATAAAAAATTCTTGCCGTCAAATATCATACATAAAAGGAATGCGATAGGCGTAACAAGCACAAACGCGGGAACGATAATCCAAAACCACGGCCAATATTTTTCTTGTCCCACATATTGTCCCACAGGAACGGTTTTAAAGAATTTTGGCGTGAAAATCGCCAAAAAGCTTCCAATGGCATCATTAACACCGGGACCCCATATGTAAGACGAGTTCTTATAGCCGATGCCAAAAAAGTTCTGATCCGAGCGCAAGGGCACAAATCCGAGCTCAGACTGAAAGATCTGATTAAGCATAACGAACAGCATCAAGAGCAGCAGCCCGACAGGCGCAACCCATACGCGCTTATATGACGGCTTATGAAGACCGAGCAAAGTACGCAAAAGAGGAACGCTCAACAGCATCCAATGATGATAGTAAAAGCGTAAAATGTCCAATTGCTCTGCCAATTGATCAATTTTTGCCATAGGCTCTTGCGGATATACAAAGGCAATTAAGCCGCTGATTATACCGATATAGAACATATAGTCCTTTACATTGTCTTTTTTCGAGAAGAAGAGAAAGGGGAAAAGAGCGATATTTGCAGCGCATATGTTTGAAAACCAGCTATCCCGAAGCATTCTTGCTTCGTCCACGCTATAGGGTGGGATATACGTCTTTAAAAAATGAAGCGCGAGACCAACTGCGAGCAACAAAAACAGTACGGCGTTCTGACATTTTACCGAACGGTTTTTAAGCAAGAAATAAATCCCCACCGTAACGCCACTGCCAACAATCAGCCAAAAGAAATACCAAAAATTGAACATTGAAATATACATACAACTTCTCCTGCATTTCTTACTCGCTCTATTGTAACACAAAATTCTTTATTTTTCAACAAAAAATTCAGATTTTATACATAAAAATGCGATTTTTCTGAAACCTATCAAAAAACAGTAAAAATCCCGCAATTTAGTGCGAGATTTTTATGTCCACAGTTAAGCATGAGCTTATGATATTATTTATTTCATATGACATTTTATTTTAATGTGATATTAAAATATTTATTATCCAAAGGATTTTCTATACCAAGTTTATTTTTTATGTATTCGCACTCTTTTACTTCGGTTTCGTGATACAAAACTCGATCTTCCGACACGGCTTCTTCAGCTTTTGCCTTTGCTTCTGCTTCGCAATCGGCTTCAACTTCGATATATCCGGTCTGCACGATTGTAACAGCTACACCATATTTCATTGCTCTCTCCTCCTCCCTCGGAAATGAAAAAAGCCGAGAAGATTAAGGTGCTAATCCTCTCGGCTATGTAAAATGGGCGGTAGACAAATACCGCCCTTGACTATTCAATTTTAATAAACTGTTCGATAAATTGGAATTTGTCGTTATAAATCAATATTGATTTCGTACTTATCGTCAATGAGTATATAGTTTACATTATACTCTCGTGCAAGGACTAACATTTCTAAATTGTCTGCTAACACGCTTTCCAAAGTATAATCTGTATCATCTCCACG
>JAZQGJ010000054.1:0-29723 GCA_045539995.1 Eubacteriales bacterium | reverse complement strand
AAGGTTGAAATCCTACGGATTTCCTCATTTTAATGGGCTTCTTTTATCGCCGTTTTCCCCCTCTCGACGTATACAATACGCCTTCGGGACGAAGAACGGCGATTTTTCCTCAAATCTGCCTATCCCCTCAAAGCAAAAAGCGGCTGTCTCAAAAATTCATTTGAGACAGCCCCTTTTATTATTTTGTGCGAGTATATTTAATTATTGTTTTAGGATTCTCGCCCGAATGGTCTCTATTCTGAGTCATATCTAAAACAGTGCTGCATTTTGCAGAATTATAAGCGGCAATGATACCGGTAGAGGGACAGGTAGTATCAGCAAATCCACCTATAATAAGAAGCTCCTCGCATTCAACTATACTTGCGAAATGCGATGTGTCGAAATAAGCCAAGCCGACAGAAGGGAGATTTACTCGTGAAGCAGCGTTAATGCTCTTTATACGGTTGCCGCCGTTCCAAAGAGTGATAGGGTCACACATCCAGGGGCAACGAGCTTCAATCTTATTGACCGCTCCTATGTCTTCTCCTATATCAGTGGAAAGCGTTACAAGCGCCGCAGTAGCTATAACCTGGAAGCCGCCCATGCTTCCTCCGTTAAAGTTTATTTCTCTGTTGTAAAGAGCAGTTACTACCTCGAACGGAGTTCCCTTCGTATATTCAGGATTGGAAAGGAAGCGAAGGACTTGAACGTTCCTCTGAAGCATGCCGACGAAATACGCGTTCTGAGGATTGTCATAATCACCAAGCCTATCGGCAAAGCCCATCATACCTCCGTAGGGCGCCGCCGTATAAGCGCCCGTTTTCTCATCGTAGTAAACACCGGGCATACCGCAAGGTCCTACGCCTACTGAAATCATATTCTCGTTCTTGCTGAAAATAGCGTTTCTCGCATCATAGTGATTTAACGTCATCAGGATAGGATAAGACTCGTTTTTTGGATTTTTGGGAATAGTAATATAGCATACTGCTGGCATCTCTCGCGAGGTCTTCAAGAACACCTCGTAAACATCGTAGTCCTCGAGATAGGGTATCATAGATTCGCAGTTTATAGAATTGCGTGCGTATTCCTCGTCTATTTTATAGTAATGGAAGTAGTTGGAATAATGCTTATCTCCCGTAGGCGCAGTAGTATCATTGGGCTCTACCGCAAAAATTTCTTGAAGATTCTCTTTCCAGAACGCTTCAAAATCGTCGGGCTTCGCTTCAAGCGAAGAGATTTCTTCCATATTGACGATAGCGCCGCCTATGAATTTAACCAAGACCTCGTCGTTTTCGCCTATCGCTTCTACTTTGATACGCACAGAACCGGACTCTTTTATGTATCCCGCAGGAATAGTGACTCTTAATTCACCCACTCTGCCCGATGCGGAGCCGCTATACTGCTCTGCGCCGTCAGCCATTACGGTATAATTGAACTGCTTACAGCCTACAATCTCGTCCGAATTATATCGAAGAAATGCACTGAAAGAAATATCCTCGTCTAACTTATATGAAAGGGAATCCTTTTCTGTCGTGCCTGTCAGCTGCACCTTATCTGCATAGTCAGGATAGGCCTCAACGTTTTTTACGTAAACGTCACTATGTACTGTTCCGTCAAGAAATGCGATATCTCCCACACTTTCATTTATCATGGCGTAAAGCTTCTCTGCTGCAGCCTCTAATCCACTTTCTGTAGGGGCTCCAAGACAGAGATTTCCTCCTTCTGCTTCAATGTAATATGAATCTATATATTTCTCAAAATTTATATCGAAATAAAGAACTCCTCTGTCGGTCATTTCCTCTGTTATGGGAATTTCCTTTCCCATCACTCTCTGAAGCTCTTGCTGAACGCTTTTTGCGAGCTTCTGCGTGCTTTCATCCGAGTAAATAGCTCCTATTTCGCTTCCGTCAACGCTAAATACAGGATAGTCTGCTTTGTGCCTTACAATCGTTTTAAGGGTGCAAACAGAGCCGTCCATCAATTCCCGAAGGAAAAATTCAACTGCATTGACCGTCGCATCCTCCGAGCCGCCGCGAATGAAAATACGCTTTTCGGCAAAGGTTATAATATAGTCTCTTGAGGGCAAAAACTCCTCTGCTACAGAGCCAAGCTCCGAGTCTCTCGACGTCTTACCGATTACAATTTCGAAATCGGTGCGAAGCTGATATTCTATTTCGGGTATCTCTATATCCCCCTGATAAGGAATATTTACGCCAAGCTCAGCCAAGCCCGAATGAAGCTTTTCAGTCGCCTTATGTGAATCCTTGTCCTCTTCGCCGTAAACTATAGTGTACGAAGCAAGCGAGCCGTCAAAATCAAAATCGCCTTCTTGTATGTTGCTCTTGCCTTTTGAATCGCATCCAAAAAGAACAGCTACGACAAGCGTAAGCAAAAAGGCTGAAAACAAAAACCTTTTCATAAAACGCTCCTTAATTTTTATACCTCTATTATAACAAAAAATGATTTTTCTGTCAATAAAAAACTAATTGAAAAAGGCTGTTTTTTTCAAAGAAACAGCCTTTAGCTTTGGTTTTGAATTTATTTTGAGCGGGTATATTGAATTATGGTCTTAGGATAGTCACCTAAATGACCTCTGTTCTGCGTCATCTCAAAAAAGATCTTGCATTTTGCCGCGTTGTAAAGCACCACGAAGCTTGAGGGGGGACAGGTCGTATCCGCAAATCCGGCTGTAAGAACAATTTCCTGAGTATCAAGGAAGGTTACGAAATGCGCCGTATCAAAATAGGGCAGGTTGGGGTTCGGGGTAAGGGTAGAGTTTCCTCTTATACGGTTGGTTTCGCCGGCTCTTGAGGTAATATCGCTAAGACCGGGAGCTGTTATTGTAAGCTTGGTGGGAGTACCTACGTCTTCTCCCAGTTCAGCAAAAAGCTTCACGAGTGTAGCGGTAGCTACGCTCTGGAAACCGCCCATGCTTCCGCCGTTAAATCTTATTTCTCGGTTATAAAGAGCCGTTACCGCTTCAAAGGGAGTTCCCTTCGTATATTCGGGATTGGAAAGGAAACGAAGAACCTGAACGTTTCGCTTCAACATATACGTGACGTACGCCGTTTCGGGATTGTCATAACCTCTGTTCAAGAAGCCCGCCTCAGCCCCATATGACGCTTTCGTGTAAGTATCTGTCTTTTCGTCATAATAAACACCGGGCATACCGCAAGGTCCTACGGATACCGCTATCATATTGGGATCCTTGCTTATGAGAGCGTTTCTCGGGTCGTAATGATTAAGTGTCATAGAGATAGGATACGAGTCTTTTGTAAGCTCCTTGGGAATGGCGATATAGAATACTGCGGGCTTATCACCGGGGGCTGCCAAAAAGACCTCATAGAAATCGTAGCTGCTGAGATGGGGTATCATACCGGAGCAGTTGATAGATTCACTCATATACCTCTCGTCCATCTTATAGTAATGGAAGTAGTTAGACTCGTGTTTTCCGCTTGCCACTGTAGTATTCGTGGGATTCACGGTGAAAAGCTCCTCAAGGCACTCCTTCCAAAACTCTTCAAAATCGGTGGGGATAGGGGCTATTGCAGAAATTTCATCCATATTGACGACAACGCCCGCCGTGCAGCTACATAATATAGCGCCCTTAGCGCCTATAGCAGTCACACTGACCATTGCAGTGCCCGGTTCTTTCACATAGTCGCTTGGAATAGTGAGTTCAAATTTGCCGGTGCTGCCCGAAGCCTTTCCACTATATTCCTTAGCTCCGTCAGCCCTTACCTTATATCTGAATTCTCTGCAGCCAACAGTCTCGGTGGAATTATACTTAAGAGTAAACGAAAAAGAGATTTCATCTCCCAATTTATAGGCCAAAGCATCCTTTTCGCTATCGCCTATCACCTCTATCTTGCTTGCGTAATCGGGATATTCTTCAACGGCTTTTACGGCTTCCGTAACTACGGGCGCGTTAGTCACGGGCGGATCCGTAACTGCAGGCGCGTTTGTTGCGGGGGGATCTGTCTGCGACGGCTCTGTTACTACGGGCTTATCCCCGCCACATCCGAAAAGAACGAAAACAGAAAGCGCTATCAAGAGCGCTGAAAATAAAATCTTTCTCATAAAAAAACAATCCTCCATTTTTGTTAACTTAATTATACCACAAAAAAACTATTTGTCAATAAAAAGCGTTCAAAATAAATGAAAAAAGTCCGAAAAAATTGCTTGGTCAAAAATAACGAACGCCGACTTAAAGGCAAAGTGAAAAAAGGCTGTTTTTTAAAAACAGCCTTTAATTTTATATTTGATTTTATTTTGTACGAGTATATTCAATTCTCGTATTAGGATACTCTCCCGAATGAGTCCTGTTCTGAGTCATTTTCAAGGTGACGTTACACTTTGCCACGTTATACAGGATTGCCATTCCCGATGGAGGACAGCTTGTATCCGCAAAACCGCCTTCAATAATTAAATTCTGAGTATCAAGGAAGGTCACAAAATGCGAGGAATCAAAATACACAAGATTTTCATACCAAGCTCTGAAAAGAGGATTCTGGCTTACACGAATCGCGTTTCCCGCGCTGCCTGCAGCTCTTGTGCTGATATCGGAAAGAGACGGGGCAATTACTTGAATTTGTTTGGGAGTACCTAAATTTTCTCCCAGATCAGCCGCGATATTTACAAGCGCCGCTGTGGATATGCTCTGGTAGCCTCCTAAGCTTCCTCCGTAAAAGTCGATATCTTTGTTATAGAGTCTCGTAACTTCTTCAAACGGAGTTCCCTTTGTATATTCGGGATTGGAAAGGAAGCGCAGCACCTGAACATTTCGGAGCAGCATATACGTAGCATACGCGCTCTCGGGATTATCATAATCCCCCTCTATGTCCATAAACGTTGCTCCTCCATAGGTAGGCTTTGTATACGTATCGGTCTTTTCATCATAGTAAACGCCGGGCATACCGCAAAGACCTACACCTACGTAGAACTTGTTTTCATTTTTTCCTATGAAGGCGTTTCTCGCTGCATAATTATTTAAGTGCATATAAATGGGGTACGACTCGTTTTTGAGATTCTTCGGAATAGAAATATAGAATACCGCAGGCATTTTACCCGGAGCCGCTAAAAATACCTCATAAAAATCATAGCTTCCGAGATAGGGTATCATTTCTTTGCAATTGATAGAATTCTGCATATATCTCTCGTCCATTTTATAGTAATGGAAATAGTTAGATTCATGCTTATCACCACTGGGGGCAGAAGTGTCTGTAGGATCTACTGTGATGAGCTTCTTGAGATTTCCACGCCAGAAGTCTGCAAAATCGTCAGGCATATCGGTCAGCGCAACAATTTCATCCATATTGACAAGCGCGCCGCCTATAAAAGAGCCTAACATAATACCTTTGCTACTCTTGGCAGTTACTCTGATGCTTACAGTTCCGGGTTCTTTTATATATCCTGCGGGGACTGTAACGCTGAACTGTCCGTCCTTGCCCGAAATCCTTTCGCCGTAAGGCTCAGCGCCGTCAGCCATTACCGTATAGTCAAACTGTCTGCATCCTACAATCTCTTTGGAATCATACTTAAGGGAAATATTGAAGGTGATTTCCTCGCCCAATTTATAGGAAAGAGCGTCTTTATCGGTTGTTCCTACTATTTCTACCCTGTTCACAAAATCTGCGTATTCTTCAACAGGCTTTACGTCTTTGGCGATTGCCTCAGTAACTACGGGCGCGTTAGTCACGGGCGGATCCGTAACTACAGGCGCGTCAGTCACAGGGGGCTCTGTTACTACGGGCTTATCCCCGCCACATCCGAAAAGAACGAAAACAGAAAGCGCTATCAAGAGCGCTGAAAATAAAATCTTTCTCATAAAAAAACAATCCTCCATTTTTGTCAACTTAATTATACCACAAAAAACCTATTTGTCAACAAAAAGCGTTCAAAATAAATGAAAAAAATCCGAAAAAATTGCTTGGTCAAAAATAACGAACGCCGACTTAAAGGCAAAATGAAAAAAGGCTGTTTTTTAAAAACAGCCTTTAATTTTATATTTGATTTTATTTTGTGCGAGTGTAATTGGTAATAGTTTTAGGCATATCACCGTTATGGTTCATATTCTGAGTCATTCTGAAGGTAGTTTTGCAGTTCAATGCGTTATAAAGCGCGGCAAGGCCTGTAGAGGGACAAATTACATCGGCGAATCCACCTGAAACAACGACCTCTTCACACTTGATCAATGTAGCGAAATGCGCCGTATCAAAGTAATTCAATACCTTAGAGGTAGTATTCGCACGCGCGCCCTCGCCTTTTATACGGTCAGTTGCGCCCGAAATAGTCAAGGGGTCACACATCCAGGGGCAGCTCACCTCGACCTTAGAAACCGTGCCCACGCTTTTTCCCATATCGGCAGAAAGCGACACAAGCGCCGCTGTCGCTATGCTCTGGAAGCCGCCCATGCTTCCTCCCCCAAAGGACACTTTTCCGTTATAGAGAGCAGTTACTGCTTCAAACGGCGTTCCCTTTGTATATTCGGGATTAGAAAGGAATCGTAATACCTGAATATTCTTCTGTAGCATACCTACGAAATATACGTTCTCGGCATTCTCGTATCCGGGGCCGTCCACAAATAGCGCGCCTACGCTATCATAGGGAGCTTTCGTATAAGTATTCGTTTTTTCGTCATAATAGACGCCGGGCATACCACACGGTCCTACGCCTACGTATATCTCGGAATCGCTTGCGCCTATGTAAGCATTTCTCGGACTGTAGTGATTCAGCTGCATATGAATGGGATACGAATTATTTTTGAGATTCTTCGGAATAGAAATATAGAATACCGCGGGCATTTTGCCTGGGGCCGCCAAAAATACCTCGTAGAAATCGTGAGTGCTGAGCTTCGACACCATCGACTCGCAGTTTAACGAGTTGCGCATATACGCCTCGTCCATTTTATAATAATGGAAGTAGTTGGAATAATGCTTATCTCCGCCGGGTGTAGCTTTATCTGTGGGATTTACAGCGAAAAGCTTCTGAAGATTTCCACGCCAGAAGTCTGCAAAATCAGCGGGAATGGGATCAGATGAAGAAATCTCATCCATATTTACAATAGCGCCGCCCATAAAAGAGCCGAGCATAATGCCCTTCTGGCTCTTGGCAGTTACTTTGATGCGTACAGAGCCTGGTTCTTTTATATATCCTGCGGGGACTGTAACGCTGAACTGTCCGTCCTTTCCCGAAATCCTTTCGCCGTAAGGCTCAGCGCCGTCAGCCATTACCGTATAGTCAAACTGTCTGCATCCTACAATCTCTTTGGAATCATACTTAAGGGAAATATTGAAGGTAATTTCCTCGCCCAATTTATAGGAAAGAGCGTCTTTATCGGTTGTTCCTACTATTTCTACTCTGTTCGCAAAATCTGCGTATTCTTCAACAGGCTTTACTTCTTTGCTTGGCGCTTCCGTAACTACGGGCGCGTCAGTCACAATCGGATCTGTAACTACAGGCGCATCAGTCACAGGGGGCTCTGTTGCTACGGGCTTATCCCCGCCACATCCGAAAAGAACCGACACGGAGAGCGCTATCAAGAGTGAAAGAAATAATATTTTTTTCATAAAAACGATACTCCTTTTTTTGCATTTACCTCATTGTATCACAAAGGACTTTTTTTGTCAACCAACAAACGTTCAAAACAAATGTAATATATACAAAAATAAATTACTTGACAAAACTACAAAAAGAACGTATAATTAAAGGGCGACTAAGCGGCGCAATCGCGTAATATGTTGCCGAAAGGTATTATTATGAGGAAAGTCCGGGCTTCGCAGAGCAGGATAACGGATAACGTCCGCCGAGGGTGACCTCAGGGAAAGTGCAACAGAAATAAACCGCCGTTTTTACGGTAAGGATGGAAAGGCGAGGTAAGAGCTCACCGGCATTATAGGTAACTATGTGCAAATGTAAACCCTATCCGAAGCAACACCTTTCTTTTGGCTTTATGCCACGGCTGCTCGCCGTTTTTGGAATGGTGGCAGGAGATTTCTCCAAGCTATGCGGTGACGCATAGCGAAGATAGATGATTGCGGTTCACTTACGTGTCCACAGAACCCGGCTTATAAGCTTACGTCGCCAAAAGACCTTTTTTAAGGTCTTTTGTTTTTTCTATGGCTTATACATTGTAAATTTTTTTCGTCATACGATTTTTATGTTGCAATATAAGCGCTTTTGGATTATAATATAATGAGGTGTAATATATTTGGAGGCGCAAAATGGAAAACGGTTATATGAATTTTGAAGAAATGCTTTCACTTCCTATTACGGTAGTGGGGCTGGGAATATCAAATATACCGCTACTGAAATTTCTCTTATCCTCGGGCGCTGTGTCTCTCAGCGCGCGCGACAGACAGGAAAAGAGCAAGCTGTCGAGCGAAATACTCGCGCTTGAAAAATGCGGTGTTAAGCTCATTTGCGGTGAAGAATATTTAAAGGATTTAGATGAAAAAATCATATTCCGTTCGCCCGGTGTAAGACCTGACGCGCCCGAGCTTTCCTTGGCGAAAAAAAACGGCGCTTTTATAACGAGCGAAATGGAGCTTTTCTTCTCGCTCTGTCCCGCTAAGATTTTAGGAATTACGGGAAGCGACGGAAAAACCACGACGACGACGCTGACATACGAGCTTCTAAAAAGGCAAGCTGAGATAAGCGGAGATTTCAAGGTTTTTGTCGGCGGGAATATAGGCGCGCCGCTTCTCCCCTTAGTAAACGAAATGACCGAAAATGATTTCGCCGTATTAGAGCTGTCAAGCTTTCAGCTTCAGGATATCAGATTTTCCCCCTCGCGCGCCGTAATAACTAATATAACGCCAAACCACCTGAATTGGCATAAGGACTATTATGAATATATAGCGGCGAAAAAGCGTATTCTGGGAAAAGAAACTCACGCCGTCTTAAACGCGCAAAATGAAGAATGCGCTCAAATAGCAAAGAGTATAACCAACAAGACGGTTTTTTCCGCAAAAATGACCGAAGAAAAGATGCGTTCTGAATTTCCGACGGTGGCAAAGCTCTACAAAAAGGGCGATTATATCATATATTGGAACAAGGAAAAGGAAATTCCCGTTCTGAAGGCGAGTGAAATAAAAATACCCGGTATCCACAACGAGGAAAATTATATGGCGGCAATCGCATTAACTGCCCCATACGTGAATATCGACGTTGTAAAGGAAGTCGCTCAAAGCTTTAACGGTGTCGAGCATCGACTCGAATTCGTCCGTAGCTTCAAGGGCGTAAAATACTATAACAGCTCTATAGATTCCTCCCCCACGAGAACCGCGGCGGCGCTTTCCGCATTAAAGGAAAAGCCTATCGTTATCTGCGGTGGGGCCGCAAAGGGAATCCCCTTTGACAGTCTTGCCGCCACTCTCTGCGAAAAAGCAAAAGCGGTAGTGCTTACGGGTCAAACCGCTTCGGATATCGAAAAGGCTCTTAACGCTTATGAAAAATTCAAAGAAAGCAACCTCGCCGTTATAAAAAGCGAGAGCTTTGAGAACGCAGTGTTAAAAGCGAGAGATGCGGCAAAAGAGGGCGACACCGTTCTCCTCTCCCCTGCCTGCACCAGCTTTGACTCCTTCAAGAATTTCGAACAACGTGGAAAAACCTACAAAAACATTGTTAACGGATTTAAAGAATAAATGGAAAATATAAAAAATTACATTGAAGAGCTTTGCTCTATAATGACCGTATCGGGCTTCGAATACAGAAACAAGGAAAAAATTCTCAAGCTCGGTGAAAAAATATTCGATGAAGCAACAACCGACAAGGTGGGCAGTTACCTGTTCGTTAAACGTTCAAAAAAGGAAAATGCCCCACGAATTCTTATAGACGCGCACATTGATGAAATAGGCTTCGTAGTAAGCGAGATATGTGACGGCGGCTTTTTGAAGTTCTCCTCTGTCGGAGGCCTCGACGCGCACGTTTTGCAGGGATGCGAGGTGACCGTCTATGGCAAACAGGAGATTTTCGGAATAATAACCTCTACTCCCCCTCATCTGCTCACTAATGAAACAAAGAACAAGCTTGAAAAGCCGGAAGAGCTTTATATTGACACGGGATATTCAAAGGCTTCGCTTGAAAATATTGTTTCGGTAGGTTCTCCCGTTTCCTTTTGCGAAAAATGCATTTCGCTTTCGAATGATATTCTGTGCGGACACGGCTTCGACAACAAGGTCTCTTGCGCGTCGGCGTTAGACGCAATTTCGGGCGTATCGGCAGAAGAGCTCGCCTTCGACGTGTATCTGCTATTTTCCTGTCGAGAGGAATACGGCGGCTTTGTGGGCGCACAGACGGGCGCTGACAGGGCGAAAGCTGATCTTGCCCTCTCGCTTGACGTAAACTTTGCACGCGCGCCAAAAATAGACGAAACGTTAAGCTTGAAGATGGGCGAGGGATATTCGGTCTCACTCTCGGCTGTGACGAGCCGTAAATTTACAAAAAAGATAATCGAGCTTTCAAAGAGAAGCAATCTGCCGTATCAGACGGTAGCCGAGCCGAACAACGTCGGCACGAACGGAAACGTTCTCGGCCTTTCTAATTTTGGTATTCCCTGTGTCGATTTGGGTATTCCTCTCGGCTCAATGCATACCTTTTCGGAAACGGTTTCACTATATGACTGCAAATCGCTTTCGCGACTTCTTTCGGCTATAATACGAGACGCTTCTCTTGCCTCGGAGGTTTGTAATGCAAGAAAAAATTGAACTTTTAAAAACGCTCTCGCTCGCCTTCGGTCCGTCGGGGCTTGAAGACGAGGTTCGTTCGATTATAGAAAAGGAAATATCGCCATTTATAACCGATATTTCATCGGACGCGCTCGGAAATCTCATAGCTTTTCTGCCTGCGGACAAGCAGAGAGAGACGGCGCCCACGCTTATGCTCTGCGCCCATATGGATGAGGTCGGGCTTATGATTACAGGCTATGATGAAAACGGCTTTTTACGCTTTGACGAAATAGGTGGGCTAAGTGAAAAAATAGTTCCCGGCAGACGAGTGACGATTTTCGCGCGCGACAGTAAAAAAATAAGCGGAGTAATAAGCGTAAAGCCCACGCATTTACAACAAAAGGACGAGCGCGACTCTGTAACTCCGCTTTCAGAGATGTATATAGACGTTGGCGCAAAAAGCAAGACCGAAGCCGAAGCGACGGTAGATATAGGCGACTGCGCTGTATTCGACTCGGATTTCGTGGTTTTCGGTGAAAACGGAAGTAAAGTCAAATGCAAGGCGCTTGATGACCGTTTAGGCTGCGCCGTTCTTATAAATCTTATCAAAAGGCTCTCAAAAGAAAGAGTATTGAGAAATTTCAATATCGCTTTCTGCTTTACCACAAGAGAGGAAACGGGACTGTCGGGCGCGCTTACAGTCGCAAAGAGACTTTCCCCCGAATATGCCGTTATAGTTGAGACCACGGCGGTATCCGATATTTACGGCACTCCGTCTCATATGAGGGTCGCTGAGCTTGGGCACGGCGGGGCGATTTCCATCGCCGACAGAAGCACCGTCTACGACAGGCATTTCGTAAACTTTTGTTTGCGTTACAAGGATGAACTTCCTGTGCAGCTCAAGGAATATGTTTCGGGGGGCAACGACGCCTCGCATATTCATCGCGCGTCGGACGGCTGTCACGTGCTTGCTTTAAGCGCCCCTACAAGATATCTTCACAGCCCTGCCTGTGTTTCTGACACACGGGATTATTACGCTATGGAAGAGCTTCTTTATCGCATTGTACGCGATTTTGAGCTTTTGCAAAAAAGAGAGGTATGAAAATGGATATAGAATTGATAAAAGAGTTGTGCGCCATACAGGGCGTATCGGGATATGAAGAAAGAATAGCAAATTTCATAATATCAAAGATATCCCCGTTTTTCGACGAATGTAAGCGTGACCGTCTAGGAAACGTTATTGCCTACAAAAAGGGCTCGTCTGTTTGTCGCAAGAGGATTATGTTCTTTTCTCATATGGACGAATGCGGATTTCTTACTACGCATATAGAGGAAAACGGACGTATCCGATTTTCAGCTTTGGGGGATACCGACGTTTATTCCGCTATTTATAGAAAGGTTTGCTTTGAAAACGGCTCAGAGGGCTTAATGCTCGCCGAAAGCACCGAGCTTAAAAATCCCACGTTCAATAGCTTTTACGTCGATATAGGCGCAAAAAGCAAGGCCGAAGCCGAAAAAGCAGCCTCGCTCGGCGAAACCTTTGTTTTTGACAGTAGCTTCACAGAGCTTTATAACGAAAAAATATCCACGAAAGCCCTTGACGGACGCGCTTCCTGCGCCATTTTGATTTCGGCTTCGGAGAAAATAGCTAACTGCGAAAACGATATTTATTTTGTGTTTTCGGTACAGAAAAACGTGGGCAACAGAGGTATAAAGCCTGCTTCGTTTGCAGTATCGCCCGACGTCGCCATTTCCTTTGACGCTTCTCTTTCCTCTCACAAGGATAATACGGGCAAGTCGCTTGCTGTCGGCGAGGGCATCGGTATAAAAATAAAGGACAAGTCCGTAATATGTAACGAGTCTCTTATCAATTTTATAAGGGATATTGCAAAAAAAGAAAACTTAAATTTACAAAGCGAGGCTTCCTCCTTTGGCAGCTCCGAGCTTGCCGCAGTGCAGTCAAGTCATAGCGGGGCTATGGTTGCGGGAATTACGCTTCCCTGTCAAAATCCCAACTCCTGCGCTCAGATTATGAGCTTAAAGGATATAGAAAACGCTCAAATACTTGCCGAAGCTCTGTTAAATTCTGATTTTTCGGCAATAATTTAAGGAGAAAAAAATGAAAAAAATAATATCTTTAGCTATCGCTCTTTCGCTTTGTCTCTTCATATTCTGCGGCTGCTCCCGGTCCGAGAGTGACACGCCCGTCGGAATGAAGCTGGTATCTGATCCCGAAATCAACAAATATTATTCTCTCTACATTCCAGAAGGCTGGGTATCTGATATGACTACAGGAATTACAAGCGCGTACGTTTCGGCAGTTGACCGTTCAAACGTAAGCGTTACCTATGAAGTACCGAAGGAAAGCTCTATTGCTGAATATTGGGAAAACCGAGTATCACAGTTTAACTCGATTTTTGATAATTTTGAAATTGTCGAAAGCGGCGTCAATACCAAGCTGGGCGAAACCGACGCGGCAAGATATACCTATAAGGCTACCTATAACGGAAGCGAATATCAGTTTATGCAGCTCTTTGCTGTAAAAGGGGTGTATCTGTTCACGTTCACCTATACTGCTTTAAATGAGGAAAACGAGCTTGGAAAGGTTCCGTTTGACAGCAATTTGGATGCTGTGTATAAGATTATAGAGAATTTCAGGTTTAACTAATATGACAAAGGAAATTTACCTTGACAACAGCGCGACAACTAAAATTTGCGAGCAGGCGCTCAAAACCTATATAGAGGTTTCACAAAGCAATTACGGTAACCCGTCCTCACGTCATAGCAGAGGAAAGAGAGCCGAGGATATTGTGAATGCCTCCCGAAGCGCCATTCTCCACTCTATAGGCGCGTCTGACGGTACACTTGTGTTTACATCCTGTGGAAGCGAGGCTAATAATTTAGCCATTTTCGGACGAGCCTTTTCAAAGGACCGTTATGCAAAAAGCAAAGCTAAAATAATAACTACCGAGGGCGAGCACGCATCGGTGGATATTCCGCTCGACAAGCTGAAAGAAAAGGGCTTCGAAATAGCGAAGATACCGACGCGCGGGGGCAAGCTCGATATGGATATATTAGAGCGCGAGCTTACCGAAAATACAGTTCTCGTCACTATGATGATGGTAAACAATGAAACGGGCGCTTTATATGATATTGCGTCTGTTTCCAAGCTTATAAAGAGCAGATGCAGAGACTGCGCCTTGCACTGCGACGCGACTCAGTCTTATATGAAAATTCCTTTTAGCGTAAGGACGCTCGGAATACATATGCTTACGATAAGCTCTCACAAGATAGAGGGGCCTAAGGGCTTGGGCGCGCTTTGGATAGACCGAGAGCTTGTAAAGCAAAAGGGCATCTCTCCTATGATTTTTGGCGGTGGGCAGGAAAACGGCTTTCGCTCGGGTACGGAAAACGTTCCCGGAATTGCCGCCTTTGCTTCTGCCTGTGAGTACTGCAATAGCAACATTGACGCGCATATGGAAAAAACGGAAGAGCTTCGCTCATACCTTTTAGAGCGCATTGCTTCCGATTCAGAGCTTGGCGAAATAAAGCCCATACTGCCCGAAAAACACGCGCCGCATATCCTTAACCTCACTATGCCCAATATCAAAAGCGAGGTTATGCTTAACCATCTCTCCTCAGAGGGAATTTATGTATCAAGCGGGTCTGCATGCTCTTCACATGATTCGCACATTTCAAACGCGCTTACCTCATTCGGCCTTTCAGAAAAGGAAGCCGACTGCAGTATACGAATAAGCTTTTCCCACACTAATACAAGGCTTGACGTTGACGCGCTCTGCGCTTCTCTTAAGTCGGGGCTTTCAAAGCTTGCGCGTATAAAATAAAAAATCGGCACGGCAGCTTTAAAGCAGGCATACCGTACCGACCTCCATTTTTTAAAGGTTCTTAGTTTTTTACAAACCACGCTTTACTATCAGTAAATAAAGCATCAAAAAATCGATTCACTGATATTCTACCGCGCTGGTTTTATCCGACAGGGACATTACTATCAAATGCATATCTTCTTTTGATTCTGCTTTTTTAGCCCTTATGAGAATCTGATGCCGTTCTTGCTCGCTAAGAGCGGCGTAATTCTGCATAGCTCTTTTGTCCTTTGTCAATTCGTGCATAAGACCAAGCGGCATATCGGTTTTCTTCATCGAAGCTCCCCTTTTTTAAAATGGATGGGAAATACTTACGATGAAAACCTTAATGATTTTTTCGCTTCGTCTTCCCTGACTTTATTGTACCCTTAATGTATTTGCATATACAAAAAATAAAAAGAAAAGGATTGTAAAATGAGACATTATTTGGAAACAGCAGACGTTCTTTTGCCCGACTTTAATAAAACAGACGGCACGAAATGGGCAGTTATTGCCTGCGACCAATTCACAAGTGAGCCTGACTATTGGAACGAGGTAAAATCGCTTGTAGGCGAAGAAGCCTCCGCTTTAAATCTTGTGTTGCCCGAAATATATTTAGAGGACAACCGACAGTCCCGTGTTGAAAAAATAAACGCAGAAATGAAAGAATATTTAGACTCTGTGCTTTGCGTTCATCCCGACTGTATGATATATCTTGAGAGAACCGATTCAGTCGGAAATATACGCAGAGGCGTTATAGGAAAAATCGACCTTGAATGCTATGATTATCAAAAAAATTCGTGTTCGCTTATACGCGCGACAGAGGGTACTGTCTTAGAGCGTATTCCCCCGCGAGTTGAGGTGCGCCGTAATGCTGAAATAGAGCTTCCTCACGTAATGCTTCTTATTGACGATGAGGAAAAGGCAGGCATTGAAAAAATCGCCGAGAGAAAGAACGATTTTACAGTCGCTTACGACTTTGAGCTTATGCTCGGCGGCGGCAGTGTAAAGGCGTACTTTATGGACAAAAAGGCCATAAATGACCTTCAGCTTGTGTTAAATAAGCTCGCAGAGGGCGAAGAAAATCCGCTTCTGTTTGCCGTTGGTGACGGAAACCATTCCCTTGCAACCGCAAAAGCGCACTACGAGGCATTAAAACTCGAACTCGGTGATGAGGCGAAGAACCATCCCGCAAGATACGCTTTGGCTGAGGTGGTTAACATTCACGACACTTCGCTTAATTTTGAGCCTATTTATCGCGCAGTGTTCGACGCAGACAACGAAGCTCTTATAGAAGCGCTTGAGCGCTTTGCCCTTGAGACCGAAAAAAATCCCGACAATTCGCAGTATCCGTCGCAGAGCGTTTTGTGTATTTATAACGGCAAGGAGAAGGAAATAAAATTTGAGCGTGGAGCGCATACTCTTACTGTCGGCACTCTGCAAATCTTCCTTGACGAATACCTAAAAGCGCACACGGAATGTAAAATAGACTACATTCACGGAAAAGACTCGCTTGCGAGCGTGACAAAGGCGGAAAACGCAGTGGGCTTTCTCTTTGACGGAATGAAGAAATCCGACCTCTTTACTGCGGTAAGCCGAGACGGCGCTCTCCCCAGAAAAACCTTTTCTATGGGACACGCAAAAGACAAGAGATATTATATAGAAAGCAGAAAAATCAAATAATGGTACAGCTTACTCTTATAACTGTAGGCGCGTTATCATCTGTTTTCAAGGATAGCGCTTCGGAATATGAAAAGCGGCTTTCGCAATTCTGCGCGCTTAACAATATAAACATAAAGGAAAGTAGGATTGCAAACGAGGACGATAAAACGCAAATTGAAAACGCTCTTTGTGAGGAAGGCGACAAAATAATTTCAAAAATACCGCCCGCCTCCTATAAAATTGCGCTTTGCGTCGAGGGAGAGTCTCCCGACTCCTTGAAGCTATCCGAAATTATTCGCAGAGCCTCCGACACAAGTGGAAAAATATGCCTTATAATAGGAAGCTCTCACGGCTTACACGATAAGGTGAAGCAAAAATGCGATTACAGGCTTTCTGTCTCCCGCCTCACCTTTCCCCATCAGCTTATGAGGGTAATCCTGCTTGAAGCGCTTTATCGCTCTTTTTCGATTATAGCAAACAAAAGATATCACAAATAGAAAATTGTTTTAGCTCATTCTTTTTGAGCGCTGACACAATAATAAAGAACAAAGGCATCTGTGAAAAAAACACAGGTGCCTCTTTTATACTTTGACAAGTATACTCAATCTTCTTTTTGCGCTTGCGGAACTTCAATTTCTCCTTCAAGCTTCTCAAAAGCCTTTATTTCCTGCCTTATTAAATAAAGTATTTCCCCGTTTGCCGAGCGTCCGTAATACTTTGATATATAATGCAGCTTATAATGAAGCTCGGGGTCAATTTCTATTCCAAGATGCTTATTATTTTTATTTCTCATAAAAATCTCCAAAAAATCTTAATATAAGTATATTTTAAGATTATTTTGTGGTATAATGTTGTTAGTATACTCTTTTTAAGTATACTAAATATTTTTTTGCGAGGTTTATATAAAAATTGCAATTATTGGTTCAAGAGATATTACCGAAATTGATAAATGTAATATAGTAGGGCAGGATTGCCATTTGAATCTGCAACGAAATTCCCTCTTGACAAATTGTTACCTTTTGGTGTATAATAGTGGCGAAGCACCATACTTTGTCGTTTCGGTTGAGTCTGCACACTTGAGGTTGTGTAGAATGCCGCCGAGGGTAAAGTAGGTGCTTTATACATTGTATGCCCGATTAGATCACTCGGTAAATTTTTCCCGAGTGGTCTTATTATTTCCTCGGCATATAATGTATATCCGTTCACCTCAAACGATGTAAGTATAGATGGTGTACCTTCTTTTGTTTTTGTGGGCGTTGTTCTGCTTGGCTTTTTGTTGTCTTTAACCGCTGACAAATGCCTTGCAATATCCTCACGGTGCATTGGCAGTTGCGCTCTTAATCCCTCACGCAAGAAATCACCGTGTTCTTTAATGATATGCCTTACAATGGTGTCAAGAAATCTATGTTTACCTCCCGTGAATTTGCCTCTATATAAGTCATTTTGGGTTTGATTTACAAGACCATTTATTGCCTTATTAAGTAGGTATGTTTCAGAAAGTGAGGAAATTGTTTCGGGCGGCGCTAAAGGAATAGATTCCTGCGCCGCCGAATATGCAAAGGCAAACGGAATAAAGCTGACCGTATTTCTACCTCAATATAAGCTTTACGGATGCGCTGCGCCGATAGTGAGAAACAAAGAAATAGTAGACTATGCTGATAAGGTTATTGCTTTCTGGAATGGGTACTCAAAAGGAACGTTATCGGTCATAAGGTACGCCGAGAAAACGAAAAAACCGTGCGAGGTCATCCTTTGTAAGTAAAACTGAGACGCAAAGCTGACGATTTCAGAGGTCAAAGCAATACCGTCAGCAGCTTTCGCCTAAAAAACTTCACATTCAGTAATAGGCGAATAAAAAAACAGAGGTGCTGTATAAGACACAGTACCTCTGTATATCAAGTCAAGCTTTGATAGAAAAATTTTTCCCGACTTATTGAAGCTTTATAACCTCATATCCTAAAACGTCTTTTTCGGTAAATTCGACGCTATGAACTCTCAAAATGAGCTTTATATCCGATTTAAAGCTCTCGTAAAGGTCGGTTATTGTTTTATCTGCTTCTCCGTTCAAAACGGAATTCGCTTCATCATACGCTTCTTGCGAACGTAAGACTAACAGATAATCGACCTCGTCTATCTCTTCATAATTAGCTATATATTTTCCGAAGCCCGACCATTTTCCGTCGTCGTCCGTCTGATACATCAGGTCAAGCAGAATTTCGTCATCATATTCGACATCCGGCTGACTCGGCTCTTCTTCTTGCGCTTTTGTTGTCACAGGAGCGCTTGTTACGGGCGCGCTTGTTACGGGCGCATCTGTATTTTGCTTCAGTTGTAAGTGCTCAATTTTGTCAAGTTTAACCACTTCATATTCCACATGATTAATTTGCAAAATCAGCTTTACGTCCTCTTTGAAATCACTAAGAACTGTGAGCAACGTTGTCCAGTTTCTTTGATCGCTCGGAACGGACATCATTTCATTATATGACTCTTGGGAACGCGAAAGCAGCAAACTGCCTATATCACCCAACGGTTCATAGTTTATTATGTAGCGTCCGAAGCCAACCCAATTGCCCTGCTCGTCTGTCTCATACATTAAACCATAATAAAATTCATCACTGTAATCAACACATCTCTCTGCCTCTTGCAGAGCAGTCGTTACAGGGGCGCTTGTCGCTATTGCTTCGGTATTTACAGCATCTGTCAAAATACCGTCAGGCTGCTTTTCTGTAGTATCGGTATCACTTTTTCCCTCATTCATACAGGACACCAAAAAGGAGAGAGATATACAGAGAAGCAATATTAAAAATTTATTGTATTTACGCATAATTTATATGTATTGTGCTTTCCTTTGAATTATTCTTCCACTGTCAAATCTCTGTAAATAGTAACGAAAAATCCGTCGGCATTATTGCCCGAAACCTCATATACGGCATCAAGGGCAAGTCTGATTTCGGTTACGTCCTCCTCAGACTCTACGTAGAAGGTCTCATACACAGTGCCTATGAAGTACATGAGAAGATGATTTTCGCCATATTTAAATGTCTTTAAGAACGGAATGTATTCCTCAAGGCAGAGATTGAACTCATTCATAAAGAGGGCGTGCGCCTTTCCTACGTAACGAAGCTGATACTGTGCGTTCTCGTCCGAGATTCCCGTAATATCCGCTTTATCGGCAGGATAACGGAATACAAAGCCATACTTGTACGCATTCTTTTTAAGCCAGTCGAGCGCGGGCTTCGCTTCCTTCGAGCTCATTTCGTAGGTCAAGCCGTTTTGCGTGTGCTTAAAGAAAACGGAAAGTCCCGCCTGATAATCGCTACAACCTGCCATAGGAACGTATTCAGAGGTATCCTCGCCATACGTTTTATACTGCTTGTCGTAAATTGCCTGTTGCTCGGCAGATGAACGGTAAGCGGTATATACGGTCAATCGCACGAAATCCTCTCCCGCCTCATCATAGTAGGCAGAAAACATTTCATTGAGCGCGTCAATTACTGCTTCGTTAGCTTTAAGCTGATTATCAACCAGCCAATATACAGAATTTCCGTCCTTCTTAGCGCGAGAGCCGTAAAGCTCTTTTAAGGCTTCTGAAAGCTCTGCTTCGTTACGGACAGGATAATCGTTGTTTATGAGCAAGAGTGTTCCTCTATAGATGTCGTCCTTTGTAAGTGTTTCCTTAACAACTACCTCATCCTGAACCCAAATAGGCGGCAGAGCGTAATATTCAAAGCTGGTGACCTCGGGGGGAGTGAGCGTTAAAGTGGACTCTGGAAGCGTAAGCTCGGGCGCATCCACCGACACAAACGGATTCGTTGTGACAGGCGCGGTCGTCTCCGAGAATACGGTTGTCGACACAACGGGCTCGTCCGTCGTTACAGGAGCTGTCGTTATGGGCGCTTCGGTTGTGCCAAGCGTAATAAGGGGCAAGGAAGCGCTCGGTGTTTCCGTAGTTTCAGCAGGCTTTTTTTCCGTGCCACAGGAAGCGACAGCAAAAAGCGTTAACATAACTAAAGCAAATAGAATTATACCTTTTTTCATATTATTATTCCTCGTTCTGAATTAGTTTGTTGTCTGAACGGGTGAGCTTGTATCCGACGTGTCGGCAGGCTCTGCGGCAGGCGCATCAACGTCTGACTGCGAGCCTATTTCTGTCAAAACAATTACAAAGCCCTCTATATTGTCCCCCGAAAAGCTGTGTATTTCGGTATTGGTAGGCAAGGTAATCGTCGCTTTATCGTTTTCCTCACTTACGTAAAGTACGTAATACTTCTGTTCATCATACTCTATTTCAAGCAGGTCATCAAGCTCGAAAAGCGGATTTTCATCTACACAGTAGTCGCTTTTCAGCGTCTCTATATAATCCTCCAGACTAATGCCGCTCTGAGAAATATAAATAGAATGCGGAAGTCCGACGTAACGGTAAATTCCGTATCCCACTATGCTTGTCCCCTTAAAATCGGTATTGCCGTTTTCGGGATACCTGTCAATAAAGCCGAGCTTGGGAAGATTTTCATTCATCCAGCTCTGAATTTTAGGCAAGGATTCCAAATAATATTCAGCATCGGGGCCGACTAACATAAGACGGAAGGAATACCCTGTGTGATAATCGCTGCCACCGGGGAGTGAAACAATAGACTTGTCGGCGCTTCCGTCATATTTGATTCGTTGATCCTCAACGCTTCTGAAGGCTTCCTTGATAATCGGAAAATAAAAAATATCGTCCCCGCCGAACTCCTCTTTATAAAGAGAAAAGGCGTTTTTCATATTTTCAAGGGCTTCTTCTCTTATATACATACCGTTTGTCGCTCTCTGAAAAACGTCGGTGTTCTTCAGCTCTGCAAGAGTGTCAAGCGGCTGATAAAGATTTTTATTATTTACAACAATCAGGCTTCCGCCTATCTTGTTTGAGACGGTTTTCGACATTCTCAAAACAGGTGGCTCTGTCGTTACAGGCGCTTCGGTAGTAACAGGCGCAGTCGTAATAGCAGCTTCTCTATTTGAAAGCTTTCCCGCCATATTTATAATAGCAAAGATAGCCACGCAAACCAATGCTGCAAGTAAAATGAGCGAGAGCTTATATTTCGTCTCCTCGTTCAATTTTCCATCCTTTTCTGTTTGTGACACGCAAACCCCTCCTTTTCGTCCTGCTTCACATTTTAAAAAAACTGTGATAACAGAATCACAATTTTTTAATTTTCGGGGCTGCCGCACAGAGAGCGTATGCCTTGTCTCTGAATGCGGCAGTCTCAAATCATATTATTCGGCGGCAGCGTCCTTCATAGAAAGGTTCTGTCTGCCCTTTTCGTCTGTGCCGAGATATTTAACTCTTACCTTATCTCCAA
Organism: Eubacteriales bacterium; assembly: GCA_045539995.1. Classification (GTDB taxonomy): domain Bacteria; phylum Bacillota; class Clostridia; order Oscillospirales; family CAG-272; genus UBA1740. The sequence continues at coordinate 8,210 of JAZQGJ010000054.1, read as the reverse complement.
TGCTTACGACGTCCTCGACCTTTTCGGTACGTGTCTGAGCAAGCTTCGAGATGTGAACCATTCCTTCCTTGCCGGGAGCGTATTCAACGAACGCGCCGATAGGAATAATTCTGGTAACGACGCCCTCGTAGGTTTCACCTACGACAGGCTCAAATACTATAGCGTCGATTATAGCCTTAGCCATATCTGCGCTGTCTCTGTTTACGGCGGAAATGAATACGCTTCCGTCGTCCTCTATATCAATCTTCGCGCCTGTGTCGGCAACTATCTTCTGAATTACCTTTCCGCCCGTACCGATTACCTCGCGTATCTTGTCGGGGTTAATCTGCATTGAAATCATCTTGGGCGCGTAAGCGGAAACCTGCTCTCTGGGGGCGGGAATCGCTTTCAGAATATACTCGTCGATGATGAAATCGCGAGCCTTGTGCGTTGTTTCAAGGGCGTTCTTGATAATTTCGGGGGTAAGACCGTCAATCTTCAAGTCCATCTGGATAGAAGTGATGCCCTTATGAGTACCTGCTACCTTGAAGTCCATATCTCCGTAGAAGTCCTCAAGTCCCTGAATGTCTATCATTGTCATCCACTTGCCGTCCTCGTCGGTAATAAGACCGCAGGAAATACCCGCAACGGGCGCCTTTATCGGAACGCCTGCGTCCATAAGAGCAAGCGTAGAGCCGCAAACAGATGCCTGAGAGGTCGAGCCGTTAGAGCTGAGAACCTCACTTACCAAGCGTATAGCGTAGGGGAACTCCTCAACCGACGGAAGAACGGGAACCAGAGAACGCTCTGCCAATGCGCCGTGTCCTATCTCGCGGCGGCCGGGGCTACGGAGAGCCTTAGCCTCGCCTGTGGAATAGCCGGGCATATTGTAGTGATGCATATATCTCTTGGATTCCTCCTCGTCAATACCGTCGAGCTTCTGAACCTCGCTCATTGCGCCGAGAGTAGCAACGGTGAGAACCTGAGTCTGACCTCTTGTAAAGAGACCTGTTCCGTGTGTACGGGGAAGAAGTCCGACCTGAGCGTCGAGAGGACGAATCTGGTCCATAGCTCGTCCGTCAACACGCTTCTTGTCATTCAAGAGCCAACGGCGAACTATCTTCTTCTGAATTTTATAGATAAGCTCGGGAAGAACTACGCTTATATCGGGATACTTTTCCTCAAATTTAGCGGCGATGTCCTCAATGATTGGCTGCATCTTTGCGTCGCGCACGTTCTTGTCGTCGGTATCGAGAGCGTCCATAACAGCGCTTTCACAATAGTTGAATATTTCATCAAACATATCGTGGTCAAGCTCACAGGAGGGATAATCGAACTTCGGCTTTCCTACCTCGGCGATTATTCCGTTTATAAATACGAGAAGGTCCTTTATAACCTCGTGCGCCTTCATAATAGCGGCGTACATATCCTCGTCGCTTACCTCGTTCGCGCCTGCCTCTATCATTACGACCTTCTTTTCGCTTGCTGCAACGGTAAGCTCAAGGTCGCTCTTTTCTCTCTCTGCTGATGTGGGGTTGACAACAAGCTCGCCGTCAACCATACCCATAAATACTCCGCCTATAGGTCCGTTCCACGGAATGTCGGAAATCGAGAGCGCAATAGACGCGCCTATCATAGCCGTAATTTCGGGCGAGCAGTCCTGATCGACTGACATAACGGTAAGGGAAAGAGCTACGTCGTTTCTCAAATCCTTCGGGAAAAGAGGACGGATAGGACGGTCAATAACACGGCTTGTAAGTATCGCCTTTTCGGAGGGCTTGCCCTCTCTCTTCAAGTAACCGCCGGGGATTTTTCCGACAGAATACATCTTTTCATCATAGTCAACCGAAAGGGGCAAAAAGTCAATTCCCTCTCTGGGCGCGGCGCTTGCAGTAGCGCAAGCGAGTATAACGGTGTCGCCGTATGAAATCATACACGAGCCGTTAGCGAGTCCCGCAACCTTTCCTACCTCGACCTTAAGCGGTCTGCCTGCGAATGTGTAGTTAAATACCTTGTAGTTTTCAAACATTTGTTTTCCTCTTCTTTTTCTTTAAATTTTTTCGGTCGCAGAGGATATAGCACTTAAATATGGACTTGAAATTCAAATGCATATTTAACTGCTACCTCCTCATATACAACCGTTTATAACTTATTTTCGAATGTAGGGAGCGCAATGAAGCGCTCCTTACGTCCGACAGAAAGCAATAAATTACTTTCTGAGTCCCAGCTTCTTAACGATTTCACGATATCTCTCGATATCCTTCTTCGCAAGATAGTTGAGCAGGTTCTTTCTGTGACCAACCATACGGAGCAAACCTCTCTGAGAGTGGAAGTCCTTCTTGTTAGCCTTCAGGTGCTCGGTAAGAGTGTTTATTCTGTAAGTGAGAATAGCAATCTGTACCTCAGGAGAACCTGTGTCAGTCTCATTGATCTTATAGGTATCAATGAGCTGCTGCTTAAGCTGCTTGTCCATGTCTTTTTCACCTTTCTTATATATTTGCCAAAACCCCAGGGTACGGTGGGTGAAGCGACGGTGAACCGCTTTTACGGTGCGTCCTTTTATCCATACTCCGAGATAAAGGTATTTCACATTAAATTATAGCACATTAATAGTTATTTGTAAATAGTTTTGCGAAAATTTCTTTCTTAAAAAAAGAAAGCGCATCGACAAAAAAAGAATAAAGCGTTCAAAAAAGCTTACTTTGCCTTAAAAAACGCTTTATTCTGCTCTTCGCGGTTATGCCCGAATATGAAGTGAGTGGCGCGCAGATTCGGAGAAGAAATCGTTGATCGCAACCCGAAGCTGTACCCAGTACTGCGAGAGGGTGCGAGCGACGATAGCAAACAAAAATACAGTCCTTTGGAAGAAAAACGGAGTTTTTCAACTATGAATTCTAAATAAATTTATACGATGAAAAAAGAGATGCTATAGTTATAACATCTCTTTTATTGTTTTTGTTTTTTGTTTGCGGTTATGCCCGAATATGAAGCCACATCCTTATTTGTTCATATCAATCAGGGGAATATATGCCTTGAAATAGTCTATTCCGGAGCCTACTGTGGTTACCGTAATAGCCGCCATAGCTATATAGCTCAAAAGATGGGGGCAAAAATCGGGGGTAAAGAGCGCGGGCTCTAAAATTATCAAGAGTATTGATAAGGTCTGCGTAGCAGTTTTTATCTTGCCCCACCATGAAGCCGCGAGGACCTTTCCGCTATTTCCCGCTATTACGAGTCTGAGTGAGGTGACGGCAAGCTCGCGAAGCATTACTATCATACTTACCCACACGAAAACGGACGCAATTTCGGTATATGACACAAGGATAGCGATAAGAGCGCCGAAGACCATAAATTTGTCGGCTAACGGATCTATAAATTTTCCGAAATTGGTGACGAGATTGTATTTACGCGCTATTTTACCGTCAAGGAAGTCGGTAAAGGCGGTAAGCGCAAAAAGAAACGCGGGAAGCAGTCTTATAAGAAATGTCCCGAATTGTGTCTCGCCCGTCCCTTTCTTCAGAATAAGCGCCGCCATAAATAGAGGCACTAACAAAACGCGTAAAAGCGACAGCATATTGGGAACATTAAACGCCTTCTTCTTACTCATTTTTTTATTTCTCCGTTCTTTACGTAATTTACCGCTCTGCCTACCAAATCGTAATCGAGAGCCTCCTCTATCTTCACCTGCACAAAGCTGCCCTCAGCTACGCGCGTCTGCGACCTGAAATAAATTTTTCCGTCAATGTCGGGGGCGTCTGCCTCGCTTCTTCCGTAATGTGTCTCAGACACGGGGTCGTAGCCCTCGCAAAGCACGGGTATTATTTTTCCTATCTTCTTTTTGTTGTTTTGCTCGCTTATATCAAGCTGAAGCTGCATTATTATATCGTATCTGTCCTGCTTCAGCTGATCGTCTATCTGGTCGTCAAAAAGCGCGGCGGGCGTGTCCTCCTCAGGCGAATAGGTAAACGCGCCGAAGCGGTCAAAGCGAGTCTCCTTCACAAATTCGCAAAGCGTGTCAAAATCCTCTTCGCTCTCCCCGGGGAAGCCGACTATCACAGTCGAGCGCAGGGTTATATCTGGTACGCTTCTGCGCAGCTTTTCTATAGTTTCCTTTATCAGAGCGCTATCACCGTGCCTGTTCATTTTTGAAAGAATTTTATCCGATATGTGCTGGACGGGAATGTCCATATATTTTACGAGCCTGTCGTTCGTCTTAAGCTCGTTTATAAGGTCGTCGGTTATCTTGTCGGGATAGCAGTAAAGCAGTCTTATCCAAGGGATATCGGTCTCCTTGCATATCTCGCGGACAAGAGACGCGAGCTTATATTCTCCGTAAATATCCAGCCCGTATCTCGTGGTATCCTGAGCTATTAAATTAAGCTCCTTTACTCCCATTTTGTCAAGCTCTTTCGCTTCTTTTACGATGTCCTCGATTTTTCTGCTTCTGAAGCGTCCGCGAATCAACGGAATGGCGCAATATGTACATCGGTTATCACAGCCCTCCGCTATCTTAAGATACGCGGTATATTCGGGTGTCGTCAGAATTCTGTCGCCGCCTAATTCGGACCTCTCCTTATCGTCAAAGCGACTGTATTTTTCTCCTCTTTCCACAGCCCTTACGGCATCTACTATATAAGAGAGGCTGCCGACTCCTATAATAGCGTCTATTTCGGGCAGTTCTTCGAATACCTGCTCACGATAGCGTTCGGTAAGACAGCCCGTAGCTATAATGCCCTTAAGATTTCTGTTTTTCTTAAGCCAAGCCAAATCAAGAATATTATCAATAGCCTCCTGCTTTGCGCTTTCGATAAAGCCGCAGGTGTTGACTATTATTATATCCGCGTCAATGTCCTCGGGTGTTATCTCGTAGCCCGCCGAAACGAGCTTATGAAGCATAATCTCGGTATCCACCAAATTTTTTGAGCAGCCGAGAGAAACAAATCCTATTTTTGTCATAATAACCTCTTTAGGTGTAATTTTTATCGCAAATATCTCTGTATTTTTTTACGCACGCGTCTGAAATAAAAGCTTATAAGCACGCTGAGCGCGTAATCGTACAGAACGAAGGTAACGGCGCAAAGCAAAAACGTAACGACGTAGTAGGTCGAAAAAAGCTCTGCCTTGGGAAGTAAAAATATATAGACGAGAGCAAGCGCCGCTATAAGCATAAGCGAAAGGAAGCCCACAGCCTTTATAATAATACGGACAAGTCCCTCACGGCGCTCGGCAAATTCCTTTATCATAGGATAAATTCCGCCGAAGAACACGTAAACCATAGCCGAAAACCTCGAGGGCAAAAGCAGAATGGCAAGAAGTGAAACGGTGAAATAAATCAAATAGGGGTAGGGATTTTTCAGCTCTATCTGCGCGAAAACGATAGCCAGACTCGCAATCGCGGCGAAGGACAGGTCCAAAACCTCAAGCATCGAGCCTAAATAGAGCAACACAACGCTGAGTGCGCTCAGAATAGCGGAAATTGAAAGCTTCTTCGTTTTTCTCATATCAGCAGCATCTTATAAGGTCTCCGCCCATACATTCGCAGCAGCAATCGGCGCATATAAGAGAGGTGCAGCAATCACAGGCGCTGTCACTTGAAGACGCGCTTCCGTAGGGGGTTCTCGCGCTTCCCGAATAAGCGCCGCCGTAAGCGCCTGTTCTGCGCTCAAATTCCGCCTTTGTCCGTGCGTATTCGGCATTCGTCGGGTCCATACCGCAGGCTATCCCCAGCTCACGCATCGCGTCGACCGTCCAGCCCCTGCGCATAAGAACTATGCTTTTCAAGTAATGCCACTCGGCATTTCTCTCGGCTTCGCTTATTCCCTCGAGCGCCTGCTCTGCCTGCGCGAACTGTCCCGAATTTATCATTATGCGAATGGACATATAAGCCGTATTCCCCGAAGAATTGCCCGTATAGGTATTTCCTCGAGTTCCCGACGAATAAGAGGACGAGCGCTGACGCTTTATCTCCTCGTACGCCTCGTTTATCTCCTGCATTTTCTCGTTCGCAAGCTCGGCAAAATCGGGGTTCGATGAATAGTTGTCGGGGTGATACTTACGCGCTAATTTATGATAAGCCTTTTTTATTTCTTCATCATCGGCGGTCCGTGACACGCCAAGCACACTGTAGGGGTCCTTCATTACGAATTCCTTTCCAAAAATGATATACGCTTCGTCATACCGAAATAAACCGTATTTTTAATTATGTTTTCCTCTGCGCTTCTCTCTCCAAACGGAAGCAGCTCTATATATTTCGCAAGTAATTCAAGCTCTAACGTGAGCGAGGTCTTAATTTCGCTTCTGTTTTCGTCTGTAAGAGAATTCCCATACAAAACGCGAAAGGGGTTGTACTCGTCTTTTTTGCAGTCGCTGTCAAAATCCTCAGACGCGTCCGCGTAATATATAAATCTTCCCAGATGATACCCTATTTTATAGGACAGAGACTTATACTTTCCGTCCTTGTAATTATCAAGACCGTAAGAAAAAACTTCTCCGAGAATTTCTCCAAATAGGTCGGCGGGCTTTTCGCCGTTTTGGTTTTCCTTTTCGGCTTTACTTAATTCTTCGAGCAGCGTAAAAATACGCTCGCCCAAGTCGTCTAACGCGGCAAGCTTTTTCGCGCGCAAAAGAATAGGAAGCGCGGCAATATCGCGTATTTTCCCAAAAATTACACTGTCGGAGATATCGTCCTTAAGCTTTCCGTACCCTAGTAGCGCAGAAACCTTGGCGCAATATACGAGCGTCTCGTTTTCTTCTGCGATAAGACGCTTATGTGCGCAATGAAGCATACATCTGCTCTTTTCCGTTTTTAGTGCCTCGTCCAAAATAATCAGACGGACAAACGCAAGGAAAACAATATCGTAGCTCAAGGTAAAGGGAGAAAAAATTCCCGTGTTATTCTTCATTGAACGGCAGACGCCGCAATAAGCCGCCCTGTATAGCTCATATTCCTTTACAAGCAGCTCCTGCGAATAGGGCTTTACGTAACCGAACACACCTTATCTCCTCTTAAAGAATACTTATTCAATTTATTTTACAATATTATGTTTACAAAAGCAACATCTATTTGTAAATTTCTTTCTTCTTTGCTTTTAAAATAATTCCCTTGATTTTTCATTTTTTTGAGTGTATAATGATAAAGGAAATCAATGCTGTGGGGGAAAAGTATGAGTTTTATTGAAAAATGCTTGCAAAAAATCAAGGCCTTATGCGAAAAATCACCGTTTTTCTCGAAGTGCTATTCCTTTTGCGAAAAGCGTGGCGAGCTTATTCGCTACGCCTTTTTCGGCGTCGCTACGACTCTTTTCAATATGCTTATATACCTCTTTTTCTCCCGCGCCGTTTTTAATTTTATTTTCGTCGATAGCTTTTCTCTGTCTGTAAAAAATGCTTTTACAGGCGAAATGATAACAAAGGAATATGAGCCGACGGCGCTTATTGCGCTCGCTTCAAACGCGCTCGCCTGGCTTTTCGCGGTTGCTTTCTCCTTTTTCGTCAATCAGGCTTGGGTTTTCTACGATAAAACACGTGGAATAAAGCTATTATACAAGCTTTTGCAGTTCTATCTTTTGCGAATACTTTCAGGTCTGATAGAAATTCTCGCCCCCTCGCTTCTTATTATGGCGTTTTCCGTCTCCGACATTGCAGTCAAAATAGCCGTTTCGGTTTTTGTCGTTTTGCTGAATTACGTCTTCACAAAATTCGTGACCTTCCGAAAAGCGAAAAAAGTTAACTGATTTTAAACTTTCGCCCTCTTTATGAGTAATTTGTGAAGAAAAAAGTTTGTTTTTGTCGCACGGGTTCAAAAAGTTGTAATAATATTAACATTTAGTTAAATAATAATACACATTTTGCGGGTATACTTTTCATTGCATATAATAATATGCGTACATTATATGGAGGAATATGCCCGTGAAGCAAATTTTCAAAAGCGTTTGGTTTAAGATTTTATCGGCTTTGTTTTTTATGGTTTTTGCGCTGAATTTTGTTCTTTCATTTTTCGTTCTTGCCTCATTCGGCTTTGCCCTTACGGCAAAGATAACCTCCTTTTCACTTCTCTTTCTCTCGTCTCTTATATTTTTCTTTATTATACTTTTTTCATATCTGGTTGCGACGAAGAGAATAAAAAACAACTGAAGTCATGACCACCGGCCGTGCCGGTGGCTTGCACAAGCCCCCTTAGGGCATAGTACCGGCCGAGCCTATAGGCTCGTCGAAAGGAACGCCAACCGCGC
>JAZQGJ010000053.1:0-1575 GCA_045539995.1 Eubacteriales bacterium | reverse complement strand
GCGGTCACCGAAGGCGCGTCCGAAGGAAAAAGTTACAACCGTAAGGCGATTGTATTTATTTCGGAAAGCGCGGCTTGGATAATCGCCCTTTTTGCGTTTGTCATCACCTCGCTTATTCTGAACAAATCGGCCTTTCAATTTCTGTACTTCGTTTATGCCCTGCCCGTCGTGCTCATCGTAAGGCTTGTCTTCAATACGATATGGTTTAACCCGAGACATAATTACTATATCATTTCGTTGCTTCTGTGGTCTATTCTTGCCGCGATACATATTACGTTTTTGTATTTTAAAATCAACGTAATGCCCGTTTATCTGTTAGGTATTGCGGGACAGGTGGTAATTATTCTCTGGTCCTTCATAAGCATTCCAAAAAGCAAGAAACAGTAAATAAAAGTTGTCATTCAAGCCCCGTTTCAGAGTGGAACGAGGGCTTTTTTTCTGCATTTCTACAAAACGTAGAAAAAAGGGAGGGCGACTCTACGTCAGGCCTTTTTATAAATAGAACGAGAAAACGCATCTCTTCCTTGACTTTAGAGCAATCCGCTTTGTATAATTATACCGTCAAAAATTTTAAGCAAAAGAACGGAGGACAATGCTATGGACAGAGAAATTCCTATTTTCTTTTCATGCGATGATAATTATATTCCCTTTTTAGACGTTGCGATATCCTCGCTTTCTCAAAACGCATCTGAGGATTATGAATACAGAATTATTGTTTTGAACACGGGACTGAACGAAGAAAATATCCGTTTTGTAAAAAAGAACGAAAGAGCAGGCTTAAAAATAGATTTCCTTGATATATCCGAAGAGCTAAAAAGCATCAAGTCGCGCTTTAAAAACGTGTATCATTTTTCAATTGCGACGTATTACCGTCTGTTTATTTCTTCCCTTTTTCCGCAATATGACAAGGTAATTTATCTGGATTGCGACCTCGTTGTGCTCGGTGACATTTCCGAGCTTTACCGCATTGAGCTGGGCGACAACGTTTTAGCTGCCGCGCGCGACCAGTTTGTGAAATATACAGAAGAATTCAGGCTATATACGGAAAGAGCTCTCGGAGTCGATCCCGACGCCTACGTAAACGCGGGAGTACTTTTAATGAATCTTAAAGCGTTCAGGGCGAATAAAATTGAAGAACGCTTCGTTTCGCTCATAACCGAGCACGATTTTGATCTTCTCGATCCTGATCAGGCATACTTGAATTACCTCTGTCTTGGAAAAATACACGCTCTGCCGAACGGCTGGAACAAGGCGCCTACGCCGCTTTGTTGCGAGGGCAAGAAGAATATCGTGCATTACGCGCTTTATAAGAAGCCCTGGCAATACGAGGATACAATAGACGGTGAACATTTCTGGCGCTATGCCGAGCGCTCGCCGTTTTACGAGCAAATATGCGAAAAGAAGCAAAGCTTCGGAGACGCCGAGAGGGCAAAAACGGACGCGACGGCAAAAGAAATACTCGAGCACGCATTGAGGATAGTAAATTCCGAATATACCTTTTCAAAAATGCTATGTGAGGTGAATTGAAAATATGGAAAAAAACGCGCACAAGCTTGAGCTCTTGCGCCGCATAGC
>JAZQGJ010000052.1:0-23598 GCA_045539995.1 Eubacteriales bacterium | reverse complement strand
TTTATTTTACTTGCAAAAAAAAGTTAAAAGTGTTATAATAATTCATATATGGATTTTGGAGGGGTTTATATCAAAAAAATTGTTTTAAGTACGCTTAATTCAAAATATATACATTCCAATCTTTCACTGTGGTATTTATGCGCGGGAATCAAAGAATATTCCAACTGTGAATTTGACTGTGAAGTGTCAGAAGGTACTGTAAACGAAGACGTTTACGCTTTCGCTCAAAAAATAATTGATAAAAAGCCCGATATTATAGGACTGTCTGTATATATCTGGAACAAGAAGCAGACGTACTCTTTAATAGAAATACTGAAAAAGGAGCTGAAAAACACAGTCTTTATCGCAGGCGGTCCTGAGGTCGCTTATAATCCCTGTCAGATACTGAGTGAGAACTCCGATATTGATTACGTTCTTTCGGGCGAAGGGGAATATACCCTTGCATCCCTTGCCGACAGAATAGCTGAAGGCGAAGACATATCTGATATAGAAGGACTTTCTTACAGAAAAAACGGAGAAATTATATCAAACAAGCCGTATATTCCTCAAAATGATCCCCCCTCTCCCTATTCAGAGCAATATTTTTCCTCCCTCAACGGAAGGATAGCATATATTGAAAGCTCACGCGGATGTCCGTTTTCCTGCGCCTTTTGTCTTTCCGGCAGATGTGGCGAGGTAAGGTTTTTTGATTTGGAAAAAACGAAGCAAAATATGCTTCTGCTTGCAAATAACGGCGCGAAAACAATAAAATTTGTTGACAGAACCTTTAATGCGGATAGAAAAAGAGCGAGAGAAATATTTGAATTTATAATTTCGGAATACGGCAAAGGAATTCCTTTCGGAGTTTGCTTCCATTTTGAGATTGCGGGGGAATTACTTGATGATGAAACGCTTTCCTTGCTCTCGGGAGCGCCTCTTGGGGCAATTCAGTTTGAAATAGGGATACAGAGCTTCAATCAGAAAACCTTGCAGGCGATAAACCGAAAAGCGAATCTAAATAAGTTAAAGGCTAATATCAGAGCTTTACTTGAGCACAAAAATATTCACGTTCATATTGATTTAATCGCAGGCTTACCATATGAGGACTTAAATAGCTTTAAAAATAGCCTGAACGAAGCGTATTTTCTTTCAGCCGATATGCTTCAGCTCGGATTTCTTAAGCTTCTTTTTGGCGCTTCCATGAGAGAAAACCCGAATGAATATCCGTGCGAGTACTCACAAGAACCACCATACGAGGTGATTTCCACGCCTTATCTATCGGCAGAAGATTTAAAAGAGATACATTTTACCGAACTTGCATTGGACAAGCTATATAACAGCAGAAGATTCGACTTGACACTTGACTTTTTAATTAACGGAGGACTATATAGTCCTTATGACTTTTTTTGCGCCTTTGGAAAATATCTTTGCGAGCGAGGCAAGGAGCGCTGTTCTTTAGATGAATTAACTAATATGCTCTACGATTTCGTCTTAGAAGACGGAAAGACAGATATGTCTGTTTTAAGAGATAAGATGATACAAGACAGGCTGAAATGCTCGTCTACTGGTGTCATTCCTGACAGAATACGAATTAAAGATGACAGGCTCTTAAAGGTGAAAAAGTATTTACAGAGCAGCCCCGATTTAGCATCTAAGCCGTCTGTAAAGCGTTCAATCGCAATTTTATACACCGAAAATTCAGCAATTTTCGCAGATTATTGCGAGGAAGAAAAGCAAAACGGAAAATATAAGATTCATAAAATAGATTTATGCTTGATAAAGTAAAAGATTTTAGTTAAAATTTTGAAAGGAGATATTTATGACAGATAAAGAGCTTTTAGAAAAAATAACATCCTTGATTGAAGAGAAGAAATTTTCTTTTCTGCGAAATTTGATGCTCGAAATGCAACCAGTCGATATATCTGAAATTTTTGAGGATTTGTCTTCTGAGCAGGTGGTAATCATATACCGATTATTACCTAAGGAATTGGCGTCCGATGTATTTGTCGAAATGTCTTCCGATAGACAGGAGGAGCTTATAAACTCCTTCAGCGATTATGAGTTGAAGCAGATAATCGACAATCTGTACGTTGACGATACCGCCGACCTGATTGAAGAAATGCCCGCTACTGTGGTAAAAAGGATATTGAAAAACGCGAGCGCCGAGACAAGACGCACGGTAAACGAGCTTTTGAACTATCCTGAAAGCAGCGCGGGAAGCATTATGACTACCGAGTATGTTTCCTTGAAGAAATCTATGACGGTAGGAGAGGCCCTTGAGCATTTGAGAAGGGTTGCTTTAGACAGAGAAACGGTTTATACGTGTTACGTTACGGATTTTAAAAGACAGCTTTTGGGAATTGTTACCGTAAAAACCCTGCTTTCCTCAAATGATGACGTAATTATTGAGGATATTATGGAGCAGAATGCCATTTATGCCTCCACCTTAGATGACAGAGAGCAGGTTTCTCGTTTGTTTGATAAGTATAACTGTCTTGCTTTGCCCGTTGTAGATAACGAGCAGCGGCTTGTAGGAATAATCACTGTCGATGACGCTATCGAGGTATTAAGTGAAGAAACCGAAGAGGACTTCGCAAAAATGGCAGCTATTACACCGACAGAAAAGCCTTATTTGCGTATGGGAGTTTTGGATATATGGAAATCCCGAATTCCTTGGCTTCTAATTCTTATGATTTCCGCCACCTTTACAGGCATCATAATTTCGAGATTTGAAAATGCCTTGCACGGCTTGGCTGCTCTTACTATTTTCATACCTATGCTTATGGATACGGGAGGAAATTCGGGAAGCCAAGCGTCCGTTACTATAATTCGAGGAATTTCTCTCGGGGAAATAGAATTTTCGGACATTTTAAAGGTTATGTGGAAGGAATTCAGAGTTTCTCTCTTGTGTGGAGTAGCTTTGGCTGTTACTGCCTTTTTCAAAATCATTCTTATAGACAGGCTTCTTATGGGAAATAACGAGGTAACGGTTATGGTTGCGGCAGTTGTTTGCATAACTCTTGTGTTTACAGTCTTCGTCGCAAAGCTAATAGGATGCTCTTTGCCTGTTCTTGCTAAAAAAGTCGGATTTGACCCTGCAGTAATGGCAAGTCCCTTCATCACAACTATTGTTGACGCTATTTCCTTGCTCGTTTATTTTGGAGTAGCTTCATCGCTCTTGAATTTTTAAAACTGCTTAAGAGGCCTCATTATGACCGAAAAACTGTATTATACCGATAGCTATATTAAAGAATTTAATGCAAATATACTTTCTTTAGAAAAGGAAGATGACGGCTCTTTCAAATGCGTGTTGGACAAAACCGCCTTTTTTCCAAGAGAGGGAGGGCAGAGCTGCGATTTTGGCACTGTCGGGGACGCGAATATAACAGACGTACGCGAAAAGGACGGAATTATAACACATTTTTTGGATAAGAAACCAAGCGCTATGTCGGATGTAAAATGTAAAATTGACTGGAATAAGCGCTTCAGAAATATGCAGAACCATAGCGGAGAGCATATAGTGTCGGGCTTGATCTTTTCAATGTACGGCTTTGAGAACGTCGGCTTTCATTTGGGACACGAGGACGTCACTATTGATTTTAACGGCGTTTTAAGCGAGGAAGAGCTATCTCTGATTGAATATAAGGCAAACGAGGCTGTAATAAAAAACATTGAAATCATAGCGCAATTTCATGCAAAGGAAGAAGCCGATAAAATTGAATACAGAAGCAAGAAAGAGATCAGTGAAAATCTACGTATTGTGACGATAGAAGGCTATGACGTATGCGCTTGCTGCGCGCCCCACGTGTCTTATACGGGCGAAATAGGCTTGATAAAGCTTTTAGACAGTATTCATTATAAAGGGGGCACGAGGCTTCATATCAAATGCGGCTTTGATGCGCTCGCCGACTATTCATTGCACTACAAAAATACAAAAAGCATTTCGGGTCTTCTTTCGGCAAAGCAGCATGACGTCTTTTTGGCAGTGAGCAGACTTTCACAGGCATTGAATGACGAGAAAGTGAAAAGCTCTGAGCTGCGCGCCGAAATATTGCGATTAAAGACAGAGAAGCTTGAATATTGCGATGGAAGCAGACTCATTTTTGAAAAAGACGCGGATATTAACTTCTTGAGAAATTATGTAAATATCGCAGTTAAAAGTACGGCAGAAATCTGCGCCGCTTTTTCAGGCGACGATGCGAGGGGCTATAAATATATAATGGCATCGGAAAACGTTGACCTTAGAGCAAAGGCAAAAGAAATTAATTCGGCTTTAAGAGGAAACGGCGGCGGAAAAGACAGTATGATACAGGGAAGTATTATGGCGAGCGAAGCGGAAATACGAGCTTACTTTAATGCGGAAAAGGCTTGAATTTTATTACCGTTACGTCGCTTGAATATTTAGAAGCTGCGAGGAGATAAAATATGTCATATGTATATATTTTGAAATGTGACGATGACAGCTACTATACAGGAATATCCTCAAGTTTTAAGCGTAGAATCAGAGAGCATTATTTTAAAACACGCGCCTCTGCAAAGTATATGCGCTCTCATAATATAAAAGAGCTTTCTGCAGTTTGGGAAGCGCCCACCTATTCTTGCGCGGCGCGGCTTGAATATTATATAAAGAAAAAGTTGACACATTTGGAAAAAATGCGACTCATCGAGGAAAAGAGCGCTTTTGATTCCTTGATACCGCAAGAGTTACAGCAATTTTCTTATAAAAGAATTGAAAATATTACGCTTGATGCTTGCATTAAGGAAAAATAATTTAAAAAAATTATATTTTTTGGCAAAAAGGTATTGCATTTTTATAAAAAGTATGATAAAATAATCAATAATTGCGGATTTTCTGCGATTTTATATTAAAGAACAGTCCTCTGCGATGCTCCGCACGAATGTTCTGTTGAAGGAGGAGCCTAAAATGGAAAAGATCCAGGCTTTTGTAAGCGAGCAAATTAAGAAGGATGTACCTCAGTTTGCGATTGGTGATACCGTAAAGGTATATAACAAGATCAAAGAGGGTACAAGAGAAAGAATTCAGCTTTTTGAGGGAACAGTTATTGCTAAGCATAACGGTGGTATTTCTGAGACGTTTACTGTAAGACGTATTTCTTACGGTTGCGGTCACGAAAAAACCTTCCCGCTTCATTCTCCGAATGTTGAAAAGGTTGAAGTTGTGCGTTCCGGTAAGGTTCGTCGCGCGAAATTGTATTACCTTCGTGATAAGGTTGGTAAGGACGCAAAGGTTAAGGAGAAGATCTAAGCCTCTGTCTTTGCCCACTCGGATATACAGCTTTATATCCGACAAATACGGAAGAAAACCGAGCAATAAGGCTCGGTTTCTTTCTTAAAAGCAGGAAAACAAATTCTTTTGAGGTTTTATATATGGATATTGAAATAGATTTGCCGAAATATCCTTTAAATACAGATGTTTGGAGCTTTCTTCAAAAAACCGATAAGCCTATCGTGATATACGGAATGGGAAACGGCGCGGATAAGCTTTTGTCCCGTTTGGATAAATACGGCGTAACCGCATCGGATTTCTTTGCAAGCGACGGCTTCGTAAGAGGGCATACCTTTCACGGAAAAAGGGTTATGTCATTTTCGGAAATAAAAGAAAAATACGACGATTTTATTATTTTGGTTTCCTTTGCTTCAAAGCTTACGGACGTGGTCGAAAACATATATTCATTAAAAGAGCAGTATGAGCTTTACGTTCCCGATATGCCCGTAGTTGGTGAAAAATATTTTGATTTGGAATTTTACAACGAAAATTACGCGGAAATAAAAAAAGCATATGATCTGCTTGAGGATAAAGTCTCAAAAAAACTGTTTTCGTCTGTGATTTGGTACAAGCTTACGGCAGATATTTCATATTTAAGGGATACCTTTACTAAAGATGAGTGTTATTCAATGCTTGATTGCGACTCATACAAGGTTGCCGTCGATGCAGGGGCGTATAACGGAGATACAGCGAAGGAATTTATCTCTTATTTTCCGAAGCTCAAAAAAATATACGCAATTGAGCCTGATCCCAAAAACTGCGAAAAGCTAAGGAAATATGCCGAAAGCGCTTCTTGCAAAATAGACGTCTTCGGCTCTGCCTTGTGGAATGAAAACGGAGAGACGGAATTTTCGAGCAGTAGAAACAGAAATTCTTCTATTTCCAACTCCTCGCATCAACACAAAATGGTCAAAGTAAATTTAAAGACGCTTGATTCTATTATCTCTGATTCGGTAGATTATATAAAATATGACGTCGAAGGCTCTGAATTACAGGCTTTGGAGGGAAGCGCGGAAATAATCAAACGCTCTTATCCCGATTTGCTTATATCCCTTTATCACAAAAGCGAGGATATTTTCTCTCTTATAAACTATATATCGGAAAGCTATAAAGACTACAAGCTATATTTACGCAGACTTTACTGTCTTCCTGCGTGGGAGCTTAATCTTTACGCATTAAAAAGGCAGTAACAAATAATTAGCCGAAAGGAAAAAACAATGCCAGAATTACTATCTCCGGCAGGAAATTTTGAAAAATTAAAGGCAGCTATCAGATACGGCGCTGACGCTGTGTATATGGCAGGACAAATATTCGGTATGCGCGCCGCCGCAGATAATTTTACGTTAGAGGAAATGCGCGAGGCGCTCGACTACGCCCATAGCCGAAACGTCAAGGTATATCTCACGGTCAATACAATGCCGAGAGAAAACGAATATCCTGTTTTGAAGAAATATTTTAATGATATAAAAAATATTCCTTTTGACGCATTGATAGTTGCGGATATCGGTGTACTTTCCGTCGCGAAAGAAATTTTGCCCCACGTTGAATTGCATATTTCTACACAGGCTAACTCTGTCAGCTCTTACGCTTGCAGAGAATGGCAAAAATTAGGCGCGACGCGTATTGTTCTCGCAAGAGAATTAACTTTAGAGGAAATTCGCGAAATACGGAAAAACATTCCAAAAGAGCTTGAGCTTGAAGCGTTCATACACGGCTCAATGTGCGTTTCCTACAGTGGAAGATGCTTACTCTCAAATCTTTTGATAGGCAGAGACGCCAACAGAGGTATGTGCGCGCAGCCCTGCCGTTGGAATTACAGAATAGAGGAACGGAATTTTGACATTATCGAAGAAAAGCGCCCCGACATTCCTATTCCTGTAAAGGAAATAAACGGCGAAACGTTTGTTATGAGCTCTAAAGATATGTGTATGATAGAGCATATTCCCGAGCTTATGGAATGTGGTGTTAACAGCTTTAAAATCGAAGGAAGAATGAAAAGCGCGTATTATACTGCCGTTGTTACCAATGCATACAGAATGGCAATCGATGCGTATAAAAAAGGAAATTATCAATATAACAGCGACTGGATGCGAGAGCTTGAGAGCGTAAGCCACAGAGAATATTCTACAGGCTATTTCTATGATCGCAGTACCGAGAACGCAAATACCTGCAAGGATATGGGATATATTCGTGAAAAAGCATATCTTGCGACTGTTCTCTCATATAATAGTGAAACGGGCGAAGCGTTGCTTATTCAAAAAAACAAGCTTTCTGTAGGTGAGCCTATAGAAATATTATCCCCGGGCAAAACAGGTGTCGGGGCTATAGCAGGTGAGATGTATAACGAATTTCGTGAAAGCATACAGTCTGCCCCGCATGCTCAAATGAAGTTTTATATGAAGATGCCATTTGAAGTGAAGGAAGGAGATATTATCCGTTCTGCCGGATAATAAATGTTATTTATGTGGTTTATTGAAGCGTTAAAAGCTTTGTTTATCGGTATTGTTCAGGGAATAACAGAGTGGCTTCCCGTGAGCAGCACAGGCCATATGATACTTTTTGATGAGATTGTAAAATTAGGTGGAAGCGAAGAATTCAAAGAAATGTTCATGGTTGTAATTCAGCTTGGCTCTATTTTAGCAGTTGCCGCGCTTTATTTTCGCAAGCTCAACCCGTTTGCTTTCACAAAAACGAAAGAAGAAAAGAAATCTACGGTCACTTTATGGTTTAAAGTCGCAGTAGGAGCAATCCCCGCCGCAATAATAGGATTTTTGTTAGACGATTGGATAGACGCGCATTTCTTCAATTATTTAGTGGTAGCCGTTGCGCTGATAGTTTACGGTATTTTCTTTATCTTGATAGAAAGATTTAAAGACAAGTCTCAATTTAAAGTACAATCTGTAGATGAAATCACGTACAAGGATGCATTTAAAATAGGATGCTTTCAGGTTCTGTCCTTAATTCCGGGCACGTCTCGCTCGGGATCTACTATATTAGGCGGAATGCTTTCAGGCGTTTCGCGTGTTGCTTCTGCTGAATTTTCGTTCTTTATGGCAATTCCTATTATGTTAGGCGCTTCTTGCTTGAAAATTTATAAATTTTTCGATGATGGGAATCTGTTGTCGGGAAATGAGATTTTGATATTATTAGTCGGTATAATAGTTGCGTTTGTTGTTTCACTTATTGCTATAAAGTTCCTTATGGGATTTGTAAAGCGTCATAGCTTTGAAAGCTTCGGCTGGTATCGCATAATTCTCGGAATTGTAATTATCATATACTATCTTATCACAAAATAAAAAAGGCCTGCTTAAATTTTTACTTTTAAGCAGGCTATATTTATATATTTCAGGTGTTGTTTATTGCGCCCCAATCGATGGGCTCTATACCATTAGAGGATAAAAAGCTATTACATTTAGAAAAATGCTTACAGCCAAAAAATCCGTTGTACGCAGATAGTGGGCTTGGGTGAGGCGCTTCCAGAATAAAATGATTTTTGTTACTAATGAGGGCTTTTTTGCTGCGCGCATTTGAGCCCCACAGAATAAAAACAATGGGGCGCTCAGATGCGTTAAGAGCTTTGATTACCGCGTCGGTGAATATTTCCCACCCCTGCTTTAAATGGCTTTGAGGGCGTCCCTCTCTTACCGTAAGCGTTGTATTTAAGAGCAACACGCCTTGTTTTGCCCATTCGGTAAGAGTGCCGTGGTCGGGCATTGTGATATTCAAATCGCTTGAAATTTCTTTATATATATTTTGCAGAGAGGGCGGAATTTTAATTCCTTTTTTTACCGAAAAGCAAAGGCCGTGAGCTTGCCCCTCTCCGTGATAAGGGTCCTGCCCCAGAATAACTGCCTTTACAGAGGAATACGGCGTGAATTTCAATGCGTTGAATATGTCGTACATATCGGGGTAAATTTTCTGCGTGGAATATTCATTTTTTAAAAAAGAGCGAAGCCTTAAATAGTATTCCTTTGAAAATTCCTCGCCTATATATTCGTCCCAGTCATTACCTATCTTCATTTTTTCTTTCTCCGTTTTTGTTACTGTGATTATTTTAGCACAAAAACAGTATAATTGCAAGGGTTAAAATTTAAGTGAAACGATTGACTTTATAATTTTGCTGTTGTATAATGAGTGTATCTTTAAAAATTTTTATTTTATATGGAGCGTTATGAAGCTATTAATTTTATGTTTGGCAATTATATTTGTTGTTGTAGCCGCCGTTACAATTGGTTTTTTCAATTTTGCAATTGTAGGGAAGCGCTTAAGTACGGAAAACGCTATAAAGAGAGCAAAAACTCACAAGGTTTATAAGACCTACGCAGACAGAATAGTAAGCGGAATTGAGTGGATATCAAGCTGTAATCAGAGGCAGGCAGAAATCAGATCTTATGACAATTTAAGGCTTTTCGGCAGATTAATTGAGGCAGAAGAAAAAAGTCTTAATACCGTAATACTTTTTCATGGCTGGACAAGTATAGGACTTTTTGATTTTTCGTGTATTGTAAAAATGTATCACGAAAACGGCTTTAACGTTCTTATGCCCGATCAGAGAGCGCACGGTATAAGCGAAGGAAAATATACCTGCTTTGGAGTAAAAGAAAGATATGACGTAATAGAATGGGTTAATTACGTCGTTTCTTTGTATGGAGAAAAAAGCAAAATAGTTATTGAGGGGATTTCAATGGGCGCCTCTACCGTCTTGATGGCTCTTGGACTGAACAGCCTTTCTCCGTGCGTAAAAGGCGTTATTGCCGACTGTGGTTTCACGTCGGCGGCGGAACAGTTCACGCACGTGCTTAAAGAGGATTATCATATGCCGCCTTTCCCGTTTCTGTATACCACCAATTTTCTTTCCCGTATATTTGCGGACTTCAGCTTTTTTGACGTTAATGCAGCGGAAGAAGTAAAAAAATCAGAGCTGCCGCTACTCATTATACACGGAGAAGGTGACAATTTTGTACCAATAAAATTCGGCAGAAAAATATACGAGGCGAGCACATCGAAAAACAAGCAGATAATAACCGTCAAGGATGCTAAACACGGAATGAGCTATCTTGATGATGAAGAGCGTTGCAGAAGTATTTTGTTAGGCTTTCTTAAAAGTATTTTTAATAAATAATTATTATATAAAAACAGGGCTGTCTCTTGACGTTAATTCGGCGTCGGAGGCAGCCCTGTTCTTAAAAGACGGTTTCTATAATTTTAGACGTACATTCAGGGGAATATTTCCAAGAATTGATATGCGTTGTTTTTTGTGTATCGATAAAGTATTTAATCGGCTTCAAGGACGGCAGAGCAGTCGAATTCGTATCTATTACTATGAGCTTTATTTTCATTTTGTCGGGAATTATACTTTTTATGTAAACAGCGGCGGTTTGATTTATCTCCACCCCTGTTTTCAGTTCTGCCAATCCTGCGAGATTAGGCATAAGCTCTACGAAAATTCCATAGCTTTCAATGCTTCTTATTACACCTGCCACTGTTTGCCCCGAAGAAAACAAGTCGGCATTTTCTTCCCACGTTCCAAGCAATTCGCGGTGAGTAACGTAAATTCTTTTATCACTGTCTATTGTCTTTACTACAGTATATATTTTATCCCCTACGTTAAATCTGTCGCTTGGATGAGAAATTCTGGAAACGGAAATGCAATCTATGGATAAAAGCGAAACTATTCCGCACCCTATATCGACGAAAGCGCCGAAATTTTCCATATGAGTAATTCTGCTTGGAATAATATCGCCCGGCACAAGAGAATCAATATAATTATTCATACATTCCATCTGTGCGGCTCTGCGTGAAAGATATGCGCACAGCTCGCCGTATTCGTCGCGCATAAAGCCGATTACCTTAAAGCAGATCGGCTTTCCCACTCTGGTTAATACAGCTATGTCCTTGATTTCTTCACCGTCGCGTAAATATTGCACTTCGTTTCTCGGCATTATCCCCTTTATCCCGTGTAAGTCTATATGCAATTGAAATTTGTTGTCACAAAGGATTGCCGTTGATTCTAAAATTTTTTGTTTTTCCATTGCCTTTTCAAGCATAGAAATTGATGAAATGTATTCGTGATTTTCGACGTTTGAAATAAGACTGCCTTCAGGTAAATATTGATTTTGCATACTAAACCTCTTTATTTTTATTATTTGATACCAAAGATATCCATATTAAAATGTATGCGCAAAAAAATCAAAATATCAGTCTTTTGTAAATTTAATTTATATCATTCAAAACTAAATTACGGACGTGTTGTTTTCATCATTTTCCTTGCTTTGCGCGCTCGCTTGATTATAGATGTAAGGAATTTCGCCGTTTTCCTGTGGGGAAAGAGCGACTGCCGCGGGCGCTTCTTCAGTTTGTGGAGTTGTATCTGCAGCGTAAGAGCTTCCCATATATACTCGCTCGCCACCAAAGGGGCGACTTTGCATTTCATTGAGTCCGAAGCTTATGGAAATTGCGTCATTTACCCTTTGCATTATATTATCATCTAAATGTCCCATTCTTTCCTTCAAGCGTTTTTTATCCAAGGTTCGAACCTGCTCAAGAAGTATTACAGAGTCTTTTGCGAGACCTACCTTGTTTGCAAAAACATCTATATGCGTAGGAAGCTTGGTTTTTCCTATTTTACTCGTTATTGCTGCTGCTATAACGGTTGGACTGTAACGGTTTCCTACGTCATTCTGCACGATTAATACAGGTCTCAAGCCCCCTTGCTCGCTGCCGATAACAGGGCTTAAATCGGCATAGTAAATATCTCCTCGTCGTATATTCATTGCTTTTTAATCACCTATAGGTGAAATCCTTTCTTGTTCGGATAAACTGCTTTCTTTTTTTGCAGTATTAATATTTTGTCTTTATTTTAGAATTTTTAATCATAAAAAATACAATTTGAGAAAATATTTCTCGATAACATTTTATTTTAAAAAATAAAATGTGTTAATTTCACAGCCTGTAAGTAAACACAAAACGCTCATATGATGAACTTTAAAAATAAATAAAAAGAGACAAAGCGAAAACTCTGTCTCTTGCTTTTTAAAAAGATATTTTTTACTGATGGTCTCTTGTGGCAACTCTGTCTTCCTCGGGACGGAAGAGAAGCGAAATGCACCAAATCCCAGCCAAAGCAACAACAACGTAAATAATTCTGCTTATAACAGAAGTCTGACCGCCAAATATCCAAGCAACGAAGTCAAATTTGAACAAGCCGATGCTTCCCCAGTTCAAAGCTCCGATAATAGTTAAAATTAATGCTATTCTGTCGATTATCATTATGCATACGGAATTGTATAAATACAATTTTCCCCTTTCAAAGTATAACGAATTTCAGTAACTCGTTTATAATCTATTTTTCGCAAAAAAATAAAAACAATACAGAAATAAAAACTATTTTTTAATTTAACTAATTTAATTCAAAACAGTGAGCAGTGTCTCCGAAGCTTTCCTTTAATTTTTCGAGGGCTTTCTTTTCAATTCTGCTTACGTAAGAACGGGATATTCCCAGCGCCTTTGCCACCTCTCGCTGAGTCAGAGCGGGAACGGAGGCGAGACCGTAACGCATTATAATGATTTTTCTTTCTCTTTTATCTAAAATACTGTTTATAAGCTCATAAGCCTTTTCTATGTGTACCTTTATATCCAGATCATATGCAATAGTGTCCTCGGAGCTTATTATGTCGATATAAGTCAAGGGATTTCCGTCTCTGTCTATATCTATTGTTTCATTTATAGATACCTCATTAGAGAGCTTCTTTTGCGAGCGAAAGAACATCAAGATTTCGTTTTGTATACATTTTGACGCATAGGTTGCAAAGCGCGCTCCGTTTTCACAGTTAAAGGAATCTATCGCCTTTATAAGACCTAAGCTTCCTATTGAAACGAGATCATCAGGCGACTGATAAGACGTGTAGTATTTTCTTACAATATGAGAAACCAATCGAAGATTATGCTCTATAAGCTTTGTGCGCGCGCTTCCGTTTTTGTCCTTTTTCATTTCTGTAAAAAGCTTTTTTTCTTCTTCTGACGATAAAGGCTCGGGAAAGCATTGAGGGTTTCCTATTCCTAAAATCAGATAAATCAGATTAAATGCTATTGAGGAAAGATCGCTGAACATAAAAAATCTCCTTAAATAAAATATCCGCATATAGTACGTAAAGTATTATATGCGGATAAAACTTGTCTATAGACTTCTTTGGTTAAATGGCTATAATATATTTTCCGTTGCCCTCTGCAGCGATCATTCTTTTGTTAAGCATTTTTTCGGATCTTGTATTTATTCTTGAAATCAATTCTATAACGGCGTGATTGCTTATATCTGAAAAAGGAAAACAGAATTTTTTTATTTCTTCTGTCGTTACTGTGCTTGCGGCGTTGACTAAATACCGAATGAGAGAATATTCGGATTTTGACGTATGAAAGCCCTTGCCACAGAAAAATACCGATTGTGAATACAGCTCCACGCGCACCGACTTATAAATCATATCGGTTCTGCTTCTTTTGCTGAAAATTCTGATATATTCCATTATAACAGCAAGAGCTTTTTCCAATTTAACGCTCGGCAGAATTATATTGTCTGCGAAAACGTTAAGCTCGTCAAGCTGCTTTTCCGATTCATTTCCTGCCAAGATAATCAAAGGAATCTTTGGATAAGCCGATTTAAGATTCTTGCAAATTTCAACGGGACAGGCGAAAGACTCAGAATTTACTATCAAAAAAGCATTAAAGGCGCACGAGGAAATAATTTCGTCATATTCTTTTTCTTTCGCGCCGAAGGCATTAACGCCCAAAGCCTTCAAGTCCGATATGTATTTTTCAATTGTCTCTTTACAGTTATCAATAATCAATATCATAATCGTATCAATTTCACTTTATAAATAAAATTTAATGCCCTTATGGGTATATGTAAATGATAGCATATTTATAAAATAAATTCAATACCTTATTTGGCTTTTATTAAAATGTTAGTTCACGGTTGACTTTCTTTTGACGTTTTGCTATAATAAAGGAAATACTAGAAGCAGAAGAGGATTGAGTTTGTATGAAGAACGTTTTAATTACAGGTGGCTCGAGAGGGATCGGCGCTGATATGGTAAAACTTTTCTCGGAAAAAGGCTTTTCTGTCGCATTTACGTATAAAAGCTCTGAGGAAAAAGCCCTTTCTCTCGCTAAAGATACAGGCTCTCTTGCGATTTGTGCGGATAGCGCAAACGAAAACGAAGTGATATTGGCTGTAAAAAAGGCAAATGACTTTTTTGGAAATATTGACGTTTTGATAAATAATGCTGGGATCAGCTCGTTTTCTCTTTTTACAGATATCAGTTCTGACACCTGGCGCGAAATTTTCGATGTAAACGTAAACGGCGCGTTTTACTTTACAAAAGCAGTTTTGCCACAAATGATACAGAAAAAGCAGGGCAGAATTATAAATATCTCTTCTATATGGGGGCTTTCGGGCTCTTCCTGCGAGGTGCATTATTCCGCTACAAAAGCGGCATTGATAGGAATGACAAAGGCTCTCGCAAAGGAGTTAGGACCTTCTAATATTACCGTAAACTGTATTGCGCCGGGGCTCATTGATACCGATATGAATTCCGCGTTGTCAGAAGAGGATATCAAAGCGCTTACAGATGAAACCCCGCTCGGCAGAATCGGCTCTGCGCGCGACGTATCAAATTCTGCCTATTTTCTTTCTTCCGACGAGGCGAGCTTTATCACGGGTCAGGTGATATCGGTTGACGGAGGTTTTCTTGTTTAAAACGCATATACCGATGCAAATAAGAACAAAATAAAAAAATACGAAAATAAATAAATATCTATTGCAAAAAACAATAAAATCTGTTATACTAATAATGTATAAAGCTTCCGGATATCTGAGTGGACCATACCAGCCGGGGAAGTAGCGGCTCCTTGAACCTGAAATCCGCTATAGCAGGGGTGGCTTTCGCTTTTGAGGGATGTTTTTGTGTAGTCTGCGCTTCAGATATTCGTGTTGAAAAATGGGTCTTGCGCAATCGAAGGCTGTGAACCATGTCAGGTGGGGAACCAAGCAGCATTAAGCAGTTTTTTCGGTGTGCCGCAGGGGCGCCTGTTTAGAGCGAAGTCTGTTGTTAACGTATGTAAGAGCATTCTCGATCTTGCGATGTATGGTCTCACTCAGATATTCGGAGGTTTTTATGCATTTTGGACATTGGTGTATGGCGAAAGTCTGACATGCATATGTCCGTTTTTTCTTTTGGAGGTTCAAATGTATAAAGCTCTGTATCGAAAATGGAGACCGAAAACCTTTGATGATGTTTGCGGTCAGGAGGGAACGACCGACATTTTAAAATATGAGGTCGCTAATAATAAAATTTCTCACGCTTATCTTTTTTGCGGCTCGCGAGGAACGGGAAAGACAAGCTGCGCTAAAATTCTTTCAAAGGCTATAAATTGCGAAAACGCAATTAACGGGAACCCTTGTAATAAGTGCGAGGCATGTATGTCTATTGACGCAGGTACTGCCACCGACGTAATCGAAATGGACGCGGCAAGTAATACAGGCGTTGACAACGTTCGCGATATGAAGGAAGAAATAGTATTTACTCCCGCTTTTTTGAAATACAGAGTTTATATAATCGACGAGGTTCATATGATGTCTGGCGGAGCCTTTAACGCTTTGCTGAAGACTCTCGAGGAGCCTCCCGCGCACGCAGTGTTCATTCTTGCTACCACCGAGCTCCAAAAATTACCGAGTACAATTGTTTCAAGATGCCAGCGATTTGATTTCAGACGTATGACATCAGACGTAATTGTTGATAGATTGATGTACGTAGCGAAGGAAGAAGGTATCTCTTTGCTTGAAGACGGCGCGCGTCTGATAGCAAAAACCGCGCAGGGAGGTATGCGAGACGCCTTGAGTCTGCTTGAGCTGTGCGGAGGAATGAAAGAAAAAATTGACGAATCACTCGTTACAAAAATACTTGGCGTCGGAAACCGTGAAAGTATTAAAGAATTAGTTCTTGCAATTTCTGCCAAAAAATATCATTTGATTTATGAAATTATTTCGCAAGTGGTTCTTTCGGCAAAGGATCTGTCAGCCTTTTGGAGAGAAATAATTGATTACTACAGAGATTTGATAGTAACAAAGGTTATGTCTGCCGAAAAGGCTAAAGAATACTTAGATTTGACGAATAATGAGGCCGACGAGCTTTTTGACGTCTCCAAAATCTTCTCAATGGAGCAATTACTTTATCACAGTAAGCTTTTAGAGGAAGCCCTTGGAAATATGCAAAAGATGGTTTTTTCGAGACAGAGCATTGCCGAGCTTACCTTGACCAGAATGTGTGACCCTAAGCTTTCCTCTAATCCTGAAAGTATGCTTGCGAGAATTTCAGAATTAGAAAATGCTATTTCAGCTATGAAGCTTGGTGTAGTCCAAAGACACATCGAGAAAGATAAGTCTGATGAAGAAAACGAGGTCAAGAAAAATAATAATTCAATTGTGGAAGAATATACAGAAGCTCTGACATCTGCCGAAAAACAAAGCGCAGATTTGCGCGTTTGCTCGTCTTGGAGTGAGATAGTTGAAAATATTTCGGAAACCAATCAAAGCCTCTCGGGGCTCTTATCCAGCGCAAAGTGCTTTTTTGATTCTCAAGGTAATTATATCATTAAGGTCAGCAGTAGCTTTGTGAAGGGAATGGTTGCGAGAGAAAGCTCTGTAGACACCATAAAATGCGCGATAGCTTCCGTTGACAACGTAACGCCCAATAACATAATAGTTGAAGTAAATGGTGATTCGTCATCATATTCACCTATTGAAGAGCTTGAAAAAAATATTTAAAATATTATATACTTTGGAGGTATTATGAAAGTAAGAATTCCCAATAACGGCGCCAATATGGCAAGTATGATTAAAAAAATGCAGGATGATATGGCTGCGCTTCAGGAGGATCTCGAAGCACGCGAATACGATGTTTCTGCGGGCGGTGGAGTCGTTAACGTTAAGATCAATGGAAAAAGAGAGGTTTTATCAATTGATATAAAGCCGGAAATCGTTGATCCCGATGATATTGAGACGCTCTCTGACATTTTGGTAGCGGCTGTCAATCAGGCGATAAAGCTCGTAGATGATACCGCAAATAATGAGATGGGAAAAATTACGGGGCAGTTGGGCGGGATTCCCGGAATGCCTAATATGTTTTAATTATGATTGATTATATTGAACCATTACAAAAGCTGATAGATAAATTTAAAAAGCTTCCCGGCGTAGGTGGAAAGACCGCTGTTCGCCTCGCTTTTTCGGTTCTAAATATGAGTGAGGATGAAGCGAACGAATTTTCCGATGCTATTGTTTGCGCGAAGCGTGACATACATTCATGCGAAATTTGCGGAAATATTTCTATGGACAGCCTTTGCCCTGTTTGTAAAGATCCCGAGCGCAATAACGGGATAATATGCGTAGTTGAAGACGCAAGAGACGTAATGTCCTTTGAACGTATAAGGGAGTTTCAAGGGAAATATCACGTGCTCGGCGGCGCGTTATCTCCGATAAACGGTATAGGTCCTGATCAGTTGAATATAAAGAAATTACTTGAGCGCTTGCAAAATGAATGCGTAAAGGAAGTCATAATAGCCACCAACCCAACAGTCGAGGGCGAAGCGACTGCCATGTATATAGCCAGACTTTTAAATAATACCGACATAAACGTAAGCAGATTGGCGTACGGCGTTCCTGTCGGCGCTGATTTGGAGTATGCAGACGAGGTTACTTTAAATCGCGCGCTTGAAGGAAGAAGGAGTATAAAGTGAATAAAATTTTTAAAAGAGCGTTTATATTTTTACTATTGTTTTGTTTAGCTTTTTCTTTATGCGCTTGTGAAATTCAAGATTTTGTTGACGTAGCGATAGAAGGAATTCTTTCTGCATCAGATGAGCTTTACGAAAATAAAGAAGACGTCACAAATGAACAGGGCGGCGACACACCCACGGTGCTTGACGGCGTAATACAGATTCATTTCTTGGACGTAGGTCAGGGCGATTCTATTTTAATTACCTCGGACGACGGTGTAATTCTTATAGATTCAAGCTTGAAAAATACCTCAGTGACGAAAGATATTTGCGATTACATACAAGAACTCGGTATAAAAGAAATAGATTATTTTATTTTAACGCATCCTCACGCCGATCATATAGGAGGCGCGCCTACTATAATTAATACGTTTGAAATAAAAAATATAATTATGCCTGATTGCGCAGCCACAACTAAAATTTTTGAAGAAACGTTAGACGCTATCGAGGAAAGAAACGTTAATCTTTTAGAGGCAGTGTCGGGAGATGAATATTCGATAAATTCCCTTAAATTCAAAATTCTCGCTCCTAATTCAGATTCATACAGCGAAACCAATGACTACAGCGTTGTTATCAGGCTTTCATTCGGCGAAGCATCCGCAATTTTTACAGGAGACGCAGAAGAGCTTTCGGAAAAAGAAATCTTATCAAGATATTCGGCAAAGGAATTGAAATCCGATTTGTTAAAGGTAGGACATCACGGTTCTTCCTCATCTTCGTCGATTGCCTTTCTTAGAGCTATTTCCCCCAAATATGCGGTAATGAGCTTGGGAAAAGACAATTCGTATGGACATCCGCACAAGGAGATAATCAATCGACTTGAGGATATGGATATAACGTATTTCAGAACAGATATTGACGGAACGGTTGTTTTCAGCTGCGACGGAAAAACCTTCACAAAAGAATAAAAAGCAAAAACCGCGCGAAAGACATTTTCCTTTCGCACGGTTTTGTTTTTAATACAATTTATATTTCAGTCTCAAATTATCTGCGATCATTACGATAAACTCACTATTTGTAGGCTTTCCGCTTAGCGCCTTCCCCAGTGGGCGCCGAAGGTGTGCAATAGCAGAAGGTGGCAGCCAATGGCTGACGGATGAGGCTCAGTTTTTTACGAATAAAGAGCGTTTCATTTGTGACGTATGACAAGGCTTTTTTAGTATAGTTTATATTTAAGGCGCAGATTATCTGCGATCATTGCGATAAACTCGCTATTCGTGGGTTTTCCGCGGTTGTTTTGAATCGTATATCCAAAGAAATGGTTTAACGTGTCTACGTCCCCTCTATCCCACGCTACCTCGATTGCATGACGGATGGCGCGCTCAACGCGAGAGGTTGTTGTAGAATATTTTTTCGCAACAGACGGATATAAAACCTTTGTTACCGAATTTATAATTTCGTTATCATTGATAGTCATTATAATAGCGCTTCTTAAATACTGATAGCCTTTAATATGCGCGGGTATTCCAATTTGATGAATTATTTGCGTAACCTGAGTTTCTATGTCAAACGCCTCGGTAGCCTGAGATATTGAAGCGCCGTTTTTCCTCATTAAAATAGATTCAATATGTTCTGTCAGGCTTTTTAAATCATAGGGCTTTAATATGCAAAGCTCTGCGCCGGCATTGGTTGCTTCGACAAAAACGTTCTGGTTTGACACCATAGATACAAGTATGAAGGAAGGTGCGAGCTCTTTTGAAAAATTGCTGCTTTTTGCATTTTTTATTACGCCAATTCCGTCAATCTTTGATAACCACAAATCTATTATCACAATATCAGGATGAGATCTCCCGATCTTCAAAAGGGCATCTTCGCCGTTTGTAGCTTCTTCTATGAAATGATATCCCGATTTTTCCAAATGCATCCTCAAGGTCGTTCTTTCTGCCGCATTTTCGAGCGCTAGTAAAATTTTCTTGGTGTTTTCCATTTTTTACAATCTCCTGTTAATTTTTGTACAAGTAAATTTTACCATATTATGTAATAAAATGCAAGTACTAAATAAAACAAAAAAGTAACAAAATTTACCAACAAAAATTGTTAATTTTATCCAAAACTATAGAGAAGTGCAGTTAGCAGACGAAAAATGAAAAAGAAAAATGTCGATATTTGTATTTTTTAGAGTATTTGAGATGTAAAAATGGCTAATTTATTATTTTTCCTCAAAAGAAAATTAAAAACGACTGAAAACTATTAACACACTGTAAAAAAAATGTTTTTTTATATATAAATATTGCAAATTAGACATTAAAATGTTATAATGTATTTGTGGAAACTTGGCTTTCCGCAAATGAAGGAGTTACTAAAAAATAATATATAAAGGAGCGACTATGACAACTAACAAGTATATCAATCAGTGGATTGATGAAATGGCTGCAATGACACAACCCGACAACATCGTTTGGATTGACGGAACAGAATCCCAGACAGAAGAGCTTCGCCGCGAGGCTGTTTCTACGGGAGAGCTTATCAAGCTCAATGAGGAAAAGCTTCCTAACTGCTATCTTCACAGAACCGCTGTAAACGACGTAGCAAGAGTTGAGAACAGAACGTTTATTTGTACTTCAAAAAAAGAAGATGCAGGTAATATAAATAACTGGATGGATCCCAAGGAATGCTACGCTAAGCTTTCCAAGCTTTATAAAGGCTCTATGAAGGGAAGAACAATGTATGTAATTCCTTATTCTATGGGACAGATCGGCTCAGAATTTGCAAAATACGGAATTGAGCTTACCGATTCTATTTACGTTGTGCTTAATATGATCATAATGACTCGTGTTGGTACTACTGTACTTGATATGATTGGCGATAAGGACGACTTTATAAAGGGTCTTCACGCGAGAGCTGATATTGATGAAGAAAACCGTTATATTTGCCATTTCCCTGAAGACAATACCATTTGGTCTGTAAATTCAGGTTACGGCGGAAACGTTCTTCTTGGCAAAAAGTGCTTCGCGCTCAGAATTGCTTCCTACTTAGGCAGAAAAGAAGGCTGGATGGCAGAGCATATGCTTATTCTCGGCGTTCAGTTCCCCGACGGAGATATAAAATATATATCTGCCGCATTCCCCTCTGCTTGTGGAAAAACTAACCTTGCAATGCTTATTCCGCCCGAATTCTACAGAAAGAAGGGGTATAAGGTATGGTGCGTAGGAGATGATATCGCTTGGCTCAGAGTTGGTAAGGACGGACGTCTTTGGGCTGTCAACCCGGAAAACGGATTCTTCGGTGTTGCTCCCGGAACAAATGAAAAATCCAACCCCAATGCATTGCACACGACCACCAAGGATACAATCTTCACAAACGTGGCTCATAATACAGATGATAACACTGTTTGGTGGGAAGGCTTGGATAACAATCCTCCCAAGAACTGCATCGACTGGAAGGGAAATGTTTGGGATTACGCTAAATATGATAAGAACGACAAAACAACCTGCGCGGCTCATCCTAACTCCAGATTTACCGCTATGGCAGTAAACTGTCCTTGTATTTCAGATAAATTTAACGATCCTGCAGGTGTTCCGATTACGGCTATAGTATTCGGCGGACGCCGCGCAAAGACTGCTCCCCTTGTATATCAATCTACAAGCTGGCAAAACGGCACCTTCGTTGGCTCTATTATGGCATCCGAGACGACGGCTGCCGCGGCAGGCGCTGTTGGTGTTGTAAGACGCGATCCTATGGCAATGCGCCCCTTTGTCGGTTACGATATGGGAGATTATTGGAATCACTGGCTTGAAATGGGTAAGAAGATCCCCAACCCGCCTAAAATCTTCAACGTTAACTGGTTCAGAACCGATGATGAAGGACACTTCATTTGGCCTGGATTTGGTGACAATATGCGTGTTCTCAACTGGATTCTTGCGCGCTGCGAGGATAAGGTTGACGCTAAATTGACTCCTATCGGTTACGTTCCTTTCGTTAAGGATATTGAAATCGAAGGCCTTGATATTGACGAAAAGACAATCGAAGGACTTCTTTATGTAGATAAAGATCTTTGGATGGAAGACGCTAAGGGTATAAGAGAGTTCTATGCAACTGTCGGAAGCCGCGTTCCCAAAGAGCTTTACGAAGAGCTTGACGCCCTCGAAGAAAGACTTAAATAATTTGGTTTTTTAGTAAGAAAATAAAAACGGCAGCTTTTTACCGCGTGGTAAGAGGCTGTCGTTTTTATGTAACCGATAACGGAAAGAAACATTCAAAGCTCAAGCGCTTCGGGATCTATAGTCGGAATTTCCATCATAACTCGCGGTTTACGCTTCAACAAATCATAAGAAAATTTTCGGCAGCAGGCATCTGCTTCGACCTTTCCTTTTCTTGAGCAGAGCATAATGCTGTCGTCATCTGTCGTTTCCGCATATTCGCAGTATGCGCAGCACCTGTGCTCGTCTTCCTGTCTTTTTCTTTTTTTGAATTTAAACATAGTAAAAGCTCCAGATATATTTTTTATGCCATTATTTTAACAGGAAAACGCTAATATGTCAAGAGGGAAACAAAAAAAGCGATAATAGATGAAAGCGTCGCTTGCATTATTTTTGAGGTGTAGTATTTCTTTTTAGATATATTTATGTCGTGATAAAAAAATTCCGCTTGTAAATGCACAGACATTCCCGAAAAAGAAATTCCTCCCGCGCTTAATATAAAGGATAACTGTTTGTTTTTTAATGCGGCGCATGCCGTCGCGCCGTTTCCTATTTCTAAAAATGAGGAAAACAGCGCGCTTAAAATTTCGTTTGAAAATATTTTATGTACGTATCCGCAAAGCACAGTAAAGAAGGACACAATAGCGCAAATATATAGGATATTATGCGAGGCTTTTTTCATACATTCGATTATTGAAAATTCATTTATGTAAGAAAAAGTGTCTTCTTTTTCTTTCAAATACGTATTTTTTTTGCGCGAAATGATTATGCCCCACATAACAGCCGATATAATTTGAATAAGATAAAGAATTATACCTTCATAAGTGTTTTTTCTGATTGACGTACCTATACCAGCTATAACGAATGCAGGTCCTGTGTTGTTACAAAAGCAAATTAGCCTTTCAAATTCGTCCTTCGATACGGCAGATGACTTATACAGATCAGACGCATATTTTACTCCCAATGGAAAGCCACATAGTATTCCCGTCAGAAAAGCGCCGATGGATACAGGGGAAACCTTAAATAATTTCCCGAATAATACCTTGATTTTTTGTGGAATTATAGCGAAAAGGTTCCCGTATAATATCATTTCGGAAAATATCATAAAAGGGAAAAGAGAGGGGATTACCGAGCGAACGCATAATAATAGTCCACAATTTATAAGACGCATCATCTCTTTTAAATTAAAAAAGGAAAAGCAAATCAGAAAAATTGAAAATATAAGCATTGAGAAACGCTGAAGCGAAACACTTTTTTGTTCGGTCATTTTGCACCTTGAACTTTCATATTATATAAGTATCTATATTTTATTTTTATATATATGAGGTGAAAAATATGAAAGAAAAAACAAAAAAGACAAAAAAAGAA
>JAZQGJ010000051.1:0-19041 GCA_045539995.1 Eubacteriales bacterium | reverse complement strand
AGGAGCGAAATGCCGGCGTTCATACCCTCGTTATGAGCGCTACCCCCATTCCGAGAACACTTGCTTTTGCGCTCTACGGCGACCTTGATATTTCATATATAGATGAGCTGCCTTCAGGTAGGCAACGCGTTGACACTTTTCTTGTTGACGAAAGCTACAGGGCGCGATTAAACGCATTTATTCGTCGGCAGATATCCGAAGGCGGTCAGGTATATATAATTTGTCCGTCTATCGAAGAAGAAAACGATAGATCGGAAATACCTATAGGAGAGCTGAATTCTATTGACCTGCGCAGCGCAAAAGAAAGACTCAAAAACGTCATAGAATATGAAAAAACATTGCGCGAAGAGGTTTTTCCCGACATAAAAACCGTATTTCTGCACGGAAAGCTGAAGGGCGCCGAAAAAGAAAAAATTATGGAATCCTTTGCAAAAGGAGAAACAAAGATTTTAGTTTCGACAACCGTTATTGAGGTAGGAATAAACGTTCCGAACGCGTCCTTGATTGTCATAGAAAACGCAGAGCGTTTCGGCCTTGCCCAGCTTCATCAGTTAAGAGGTCGGGTAGGCAGAGGAAGCCGTAAATCCTACTGCTTGCTTGTTTCGGACAGTAAGGGCTCTGTCGCTAATTCACGCTTGGAAATTATGAAAACCACCTATGACGGATACAAAATCGCTGAAAGGGATTTGGAATTAAGAGGTCCGGGAGACTTTTTTGCTTCGCTTTGCGACTCATCAATACGCCAAAGTGGCGGACTTTCGCTTCGTTTTTCTAATCTGTGTACAAGCGCCGATCTTATGAAAAACGCTTTTGAAGACGCGAGTTCAATAATAAAAGACGACCCTTCTCTTTCAAAAGAGGAGCATAAAGCGCTCTCTCACGAAATTGACCGTCTGTTCAAGCTCAATGAAAATACTATAAGCTAATACGAGAGGAAATAAATTATGAACAATCAACCTCTTGCCGACAGAATTCGCCCTGAATCCATTGACGAAATGGTAGGACAAGAGCATTTGCTCGGCAAAAACGGCATAATCCGTAAAATGCTCGAAAACGGCAGAATTACAAATATGATTTTCAGTGGCCCTCCCGGGACGGGAAAGACAACCGCCGCAAACATCATATCAAAACAGGCAAACATGCCCTTATATAAATTGAACGCGACAACCGCAACACTCTCTGACGTAAAGGAAATAGCGCTGTCTACCTCTAATATTTTCAGCTCGGGAGGTATTCTTCTTTATCTTGACGAAATTCAGTATTTCAATAAAAAGCAGCAGCAATCTTTGCTCGAATACATTGAAGACGGAAGAATCACACTCATTGCATCTACAACCGAAAACCCTTATTATGCTATATATAACGCCATTCTTTCACGTTCATCTGTATTCGAATTCAAGCCTGTTAAGGCGCTTGAATGTGTTCCCGCGCTAAAGCGCGCGCTCGCAATACTCAATGATGAGCATTCATCATCAAAATGCGTAAGCGATAAAACACTTGAGGCTATAGGCGCCCATAGCGGAGGCGATGTCAGACGCGCTATAGGTATTCTTGAAAACGTCTTTTTTGTAAGCGGGGACGAGCTTACAGAAGATAATGCCGCTTCCCTTTTTCCCTCAATGACAGGACACTTTGACCGCGACGGAGACGTGCATTACGATCTACTTTCATGCCTTCAAAAATCTATAAGAGGCTCGGATGCCGACGCTGCCATATTTTATCTTGCGAAAATACTTGCAGGCGGAGATCTTCTTTCTGCTTGCAGGAGACTTCAAATCATAGCAAGTGAGGATATCGGCGCCGCTTATCCGCTGGCTTCGGTTATCGTTCGAAGCTGCACAGAAAGCGCAAAGGAGCTTGGTCTCCCTGAGGCCGCTATTCCACTTTCAAACGCAGTAATAATGCTTGCGACCTCACCAAAATCAAATAGCGCATATCTTGCGTATGCAAACGCATCGGAGGACATTGCGTTAGGCAAAGGCGCTGAAGTTCCCTCTCACCTGAAAAGCCCACTTTTCAAGGGCTATAAATATCCCCACGATTATAAAAATCACTACGTTGAACAACAGTATTTACCCGATGATTTAGTGGGAAAGCAATATTATAAATTTGGCGAAAACAAATTAGAGCAAGCTGCCAAGACTTATTACGATTTTATAAGAAAGAATTCAAAATAAAGGAAAATAGCTACATATGAAGTACCATTTCATTATGAATCCGTCAGCGGGAAAAGGAAACCAACTTTCTGTTTTTGAAGATAAAATAAGAGAAATATGTGAAAAAGAATGCCTTGACTATGATATTCACGTAACGAAGGGGGTAGGAGAAGCCACCCTTTACGTCAAGGATATCTTATCTTCAGATAATGCTTTACACCGCTTTTACGCTTTCGGCGGAGACGGTACTTTTTCAGAAGTTGTAAATGGGGTATTTTCATATGAAAACGCTGAAGTCGGACTTATTCCAACAGGAACAGGAAATGACTTTTGCAAAAATTTTACTGAAAAAAGCAATTTTTTTGATATAGAAAAACAGTTAAATGGGAAGTCCGAAAAAATAGACGTACTGAAATATAACGATAAATACTGCGTCAATATGCTTAATATAGGATTTGACTGTAACGTTGTCTGCAACACCTTAAATATTAAGAAAAAACGTTTTATTCCAAACAAGCTTACTTACGTTGCCGCATTGGTTGTAACACTATTTAAAAGTCTGTATTCACACCAGAAAATTACAGTAAACGGGGAAACCATTGCTGACCGAGACATTTTACTCACCGCGATAGGAAACGGTTCTTTCTACGGCGGGGGCTTTCACGCTACCCCATACGCATCCTTGACCGACTCCACCTTGGATATCAGCATTGTAGAAAAAATTTCCCGACTTAAATTTATATCGCTTGTCGGCTCGTATAAAAAAGGTACTCACCTAAAAACAAAAGCGGGCAAAAAATGCGTCAGCTACATACGCGCAACCTCACTGAAAATGGAGTTTGATACTCCTACAAAAATTTGTGTTGACGGAGAAATTGAAACTGCGAGCACAATTGACATTTCTGTAATTCCAAGAGGAATTTCATTTATTATTCCAAAAGGAAGCTCTTTGAATTGCTCGAATAATGAGTCTGTATCCGACCAAAAATATGTAAATTTAGCAAGATAAGCTTATGAATTTATTCTTTAAAAGACCGTTGCTTATAGCGCTTAGCGCATTCTTGTTTTCTTCAATTATAATTTCACGGCTGTTCCGTTTCAAGTATTCTGCCGTGATTTATCTCACTGTTCTGCTTGTTTCGCTTGTCGCCGTCATCCTTTTAATTCCGAGATTGCAGAAAAGAAGTAAAGCATTTTCTTTAACGGTTTTGCTCGCGATTATCCTTGCTCTTCTCGGTAGTATAATTCAATTTTTATATTTTTCATTTTGTCTTAATTTGCCACAAAGATTTGAAGGCGAAGAGCTTGTAATCGAGGCGACCATAGAGGAAGTCACCTATCAAAACGGCTCTTTTGCCTACCTAAATGCAAAAGCAGCTAAAATCAACGGAGAAAAAACCAATCTTCGCCTTAAATTTGAGTTGAATACAAAATACGAATTAAAGGAAGGAGCTGTTTTCAAATGCGTAGGCAACATAGAAGGCGCAGACTCTCTTCCGAGCGACGAAAGAAACTATCTTATAATTGACGGCTGCGCAGCAAGTGTTTCTGACGTTTCCGATTTTTACGTAGTGGGGGAAAAGAAAAGCGTCGGTTATTTTTTATCCGATATACGAAACAAAATTTCCACACATATAGAAAACAATATTGAAGGAGAAAGCGGCGCCCTGATGTCGGCGCTTCTTTTGGGAAAAGATGACTCCCTTGACACCTCTATAAAATTTGATTTCAGAAGAACAGGCATTTCTCATATGCTTGCTTTAAGTGGAATGCACCTATCTATTATGATGTCCCTTATAAGCATATTTCTAGATAGGTTTAATCTGAGCAAAAGATTTAAAGCTTTTATATTGATTTTGCTTACGGTTACGTATGTTGCGCTTTCGGGATTTTCTGCTTCCATTTTAAGAGCGGCATTTATGTATTTTATGGCTTCTCTGTCATTTTTCTCGAGACGTGAAAACGATTCATATACGTCACTGTTCTTTGCAGTCTCGCTTATTATTCTGATTCAGCCTGTCGCGATAAACGATATAGGGCTATGGTTATCCTTCCTCGCAACGCTTGGAATCATTATTTATTCCGAGCTGTTTTCCGAAAAATTAAAGATAAGGCACAAATCTCTTAGAAAAAGAATACTTCAATATATTTCAATTTCTCTATGGATAAGCTTCTTTACTTTCTTATTCACTCTTCCTATTACAGCGTTGATTTTCGGTGAAATTTCAATAATTACACCTCTGTCAAATTTGATTTTCGCATATTTAATTAATTTCCAGCTGATACTTTCTTTCCTTGCGCCATTCCTCTGCGATATAAGGTTTTTCGCTCGAATTTGTGAATTGCTCGGTGATTTTATAATTTCTGCCGTAAATTTTCTTGCAAATTTAAACGGTATATACATATCTGTTTCATACGTTTTGTTTTACATAGCGCTCGCATTATTCTTTTCCTATATAATATATCTTTTATGGGGACGCTTCAAAATTAAAGACGTCATAAGACGAACCTTATATTCCTTTCTTGCTTTAATGTTAATTTTGGGAATATGCACTATAAGCAATTACACCAAAGAGAGCTTTATATATTCAAAAACTCTTAAAAACAATGATGAATGTCTGATATTGATCGACAACGGAAAAGCTGCTGTCATTGATTTTTCAAGTCAGAATTCTTCCTCTTTCAACAACGTTATAAACCTCTTAAAGGAAGAGCATATTACTCAGATATCCTCATACGTTTTTACCCATTATCATTACAAGCTGGGAAGCTCGTTAGAAAAATCCGCTTCTAAAATTAAAATCAACAAGGTTTTGCTTCCCATGCCGAAAGACGAAACGGATATAAGCTATGCAAAATCGGCAGTGGACGCATTAAAAAACAGAAAGGTCGAGCTTGAGTTTTATGAAACTAATAAGGAAATCTTTGTAGAAGGATACAAGGATTTATCCTTTTATTTAGAAAAATTCGATTTTGCAATCAACAGGCACGAATACGTTTTTTTGATTAAATTCAGGCGAAAAAATTTCATTTATGCGCCGCCCGCAATTACAACCGAGTCTTTAATTACATTCAGTAACAAGGCTAACGTTTTTATTTTAGGCAATCACGGAAACGGCTATAGCTACGACCATCCTATATCCTGCATTCTTCCGAATAATCTCTCTCATTTGATAGCTTCGAACGGCGACGCAGAATATCTATATGACTTTTTCGATCCCCTTACAGACAAAACGAAGGTACACGACGACAATTTTGTAAAGCTAAATATGAAAAAATGATATATGCTTCATTTCTTGCGTATAAGCATCATATAATCAAAACAGTCTTATAAGAGCTTACTTAAGCTTGATAAGACTGTTTTTTATATTTTCCACAATTTTAAAATTTTTTATCAAATTTATCATATCCCTGATTATATATCCATATAATGTAGCAGACACAAGTCATATTAGGAGGAGAAAAAATGACAAGCACAAGCATATATAAGGACATTGCCGAGCGTACAGGCGGCGACATTTATATTGGCGTCGTAGGCCCTGTGAGAACGGGAAAATCAACATTTATAAAAAAATTTATGGAAGCCGCCATAATTCCGAGCATTTCCGAAGAAAGCGAAAAGAAGAGGGCTATAGATGAGATGCCTCAATCCGCTTCGGGAAAAACGGTTATGACGACAGAACCGAAATTTGTCCCCGATGAGGCGGTAAGGATCACCTTAGACGATACTACAGAGCTGAAGGTAAAAATGATCGATTGCGTAGGATATATAGTCCCCGAGGCGATAGGTCAGCTTGAGGACGGACAGATAAGGTTGGTACATACCCCTTGGAGTGAAGAACAGCTTCCCTTCAATGACGCGGCAGAGCTTGGTACAAGAAAGGTAATACACGATCACGCAAGCATAGGAATGCTTGTAACCACCGACGGAAGCATTGGAGACATACCGAGAGAAAGCTACGTAGAAGCAGAAGAAAGAGTGGCAAAGGAGTTATCTCTCTCGAACAAGCCCTACGCTATAATATTAAACTCGGCGAACCCCTCTGAAAAAAATGCAATTTCTCTTGCGTATGAGCTGGAAAAGAAATATAACGCTCCCGTCGCGCTTGTAAACTGTCTTGAATTGAATTCAGAGGATATTTCACACATAATTGAGCTTGTGTTAGATGAATTTCCCATTACAGAGCTGACCTTTTCCATGCCTGAATGGACAAACGCACTGCCAACAGAGCATTTTATAAAAAAATCTATGCTCGACTTCGCAAAGGAAAGCTCATACACAATAAGCAAAATGGGAGATATAAAAAGAAGCTTTGACTCTCATCTTGAAAACGATTTGATAGACAAATGCTCTATAACGGATATAAATGCGGGAAACGGAAAGGTGAAGGTCAAGATTGAATTCCATGAGAACCTTTATTATAGTACAATAAGCGAGCTTACAGGATTAAATATATCAAGCGAGGGAGAGCTTTTATCCTTAGTAAAAGAGCTTGCTGATACAAAGAAAAAGTACGACAGGGTTTCAGAGGCGCTAAATGAGGTTTCCGAAAAGGGATACGGAATCGTAATGCCCGACATTGACGAGCTACGCCTTCAAGAGCCTAAAATTATGAAGCAATCGGGCGGGTACGGCGTAAAGCTCAAGGCGTCGGCGCAGTCAATTCATATGATAAAGGCAGAAATTGAAACCGAAATAAATCCTATTGTCGGTACAGAAGAGCAATCCGAAGAATTGATAAAATATATGTTAGAGGAATTTAACGAGGACCCGAGAAAAATTTGGGAATCAAATATGTTTGGAAAGAGCCTATACGAGCTTGTAAATGAAGGACTTCACAACAAGCTTGAGCATATGCCTGAAGAGTCTAGACAAAAATTAGCTGAAACCTTAGAAAGAATTATAAACGAAGGAAGCGGCGGACTGATTTGCATTCTGCTTTAAAATAAAGTTAAAAAACCACTTAATATGTATGCGAAACTTTGATGATACATATTAAGTGGTATATTTTTATTCTTTCGTTATTTCTGCAATGAAGTCGCAAAAAAGCTTCTCGGACTCTTCAAGAGGCTTGTCATTTACAAAATAATAATCATAATCGTAGCTTTCTACCAAATCGTCCGACGCGTTTCCGTAAGACGTTTTTCTTGCTTTTGCGAAGCGTTCACCGCCTCTGATAAGCAAGGTCTTGGCTTTATTATCTGTTTTCTTCACGAATTTTTCTATTTCCGCGCCCTCTCTTATGTGGACAAACATTATATCGTCGTCGGAGGAAAGGAAGTCGAGGTATTTTCTATATATCCATTCAGTCGGAAAATCGTTAAATTCGATAGTTAAGCTCTTTAAATCGGATAAAAATTTTCTCGCCTTGTCCGTTTTTTCTCCATTCCAACCGCAAGACAAGGCAATTTCTTTTATAGGCGTAATTGACGACACGTTGAACACCTTAAAGCGCTTTGAAGCCATTTCGCACAAGGTATCCTTCCCTACGCCTCCCGAGCCGTTTATAACAAATACAGTTTTTTTCATAAGCACGTCCTCTTTTCTATAACAATTATACAACCTTCATTTTAAAAAGTCAACACAAAAACACCTATCTTAAAAAACAAAAGCAAACAGAGGAACGCTTCATAGAATAGAGAGCGTCCCCCTGTTTACACGTGATAAAAAATGGGGTGAGTGATCGGAATCGAACCGACGGCCTTCAGAGCCACAATCTGACGCTCTAACCAACTGAGCCACACCCACCGTATTGATGGCGTACCTTGAGGGACTCGAACCCCCGACCTACTGCTTAGAAGGCAGTTGCTCTATCCAGCTGAGCTAAAGGTACATAGCCACATAACATTTGGTATTATACCAAATTAAATTTCATTTGTCAAGTATTTTTTTGAAATATTTATTCTATTTACAGTATTTTTTCGTATAACCGTCGAAGATAAATAAAGCGCCCGATATTATTGCTTTTTATCGGGCGCCAAAAGTTTATTTATCCTCTTTTAAAAGCTCTGACATAGACGATGCAAGACCTGCAAGCGACTGAATATTAGACGGAATGATAATTTTTGTTGCTTTTCCGTCGGCAACCTTTGCAAAGGCTTCCAGACTCTTTAAAGCGATTACCGCTTCTCCCGGTGCCACATCATTGAGCATTTTTGCGCCTTCCGCCGTCGCCTGCTGCACCTTGCGAATTGCTTCGGCTTCACCTTCAGCCTCGCAAATTTTAGATTCTCTCAACGCCTCAGCCTTTAATATTGCTGCTTGCTTCTCTGCTTCAGCCTCCAGAATCATTGACTGCTTACGTCCCTCAGCTACCAGAATCGCGCTGTTCTTTTCGCCCTCTGCGCGAAGTATTGACTCACGGCGTTCGCGTTCAGCCTTCATTTGCTTTTCCATTGCGTCCTGAATTTCCTTGGGAGGCATAATGTTTTTCAACTCAACGCGATTAACCTTGATACCCCACGAATCTGTGGCTTCATCCAAAATCGCGCGCATTTTCGTATTTATTACGTCTCTTGAGGTGAGCGTGGCGTCTAAGTCCAATTCACCTATAATATTACGAAGCGTTGTAGCAGTAAGATTTTCTATTGCAAAGAGAGGGTTGGTAACTCCGTACGTATACAGCTTACAATCAGTAATCTGATAGAACACGACAGTGTCTATCTGCATTCTTACGTTGTCCTTTGTAATTACAGGCTGAGGTGGAAAATCGACCACCTGTTCCATTATAATTATCTCCTTCGCTATTCTGTCAAAGAAAGGTAATTTAATGTGAAAGCCTGTTTTCCAAGTAGCATAATAAGCTCCGAGACGTTCAATGATTACAGCATGCGCCTGCGGAACTATTCTTATGTTGGATATTACGATTATTAAGAATAAAACAACGAGTATTACGGGTATTACAAATGGTGGCATATATTTTCCTCCTTAAATTATTTACAAATTAGCTTAACGCCTTCGATAGCAACAACAGAAACGATGTCTCCCTCTTCAAAAATCGCATTGGGATCCGAAGAACGGGCAGACCAAATCTGATTATGCACCTTTACTTGTCCGGAGCCGGCTAAATTATGTATTTTATCCACTACAATAGCCTTTTCACCAATAATTGCGTCCAAATTGAGCTTTACGTTTTTTTTCATAAGCTTCCTTTTAGATAAGAGCTTAAACGAGAACAGAAAGAAAAAGGAAAGCACAAAGAATACCGCAACTTGAACCCCTACTGAAACGCTAAAGGCAGTGAGTATCAAAGAAACGAGCGCCGACGGTACAAACCAAATAGAAACAATGCCTGAGGTAATAACTTCGATAATTATGGCTAACACTATAACGCATAACCATAATATCTGCATAAGCAACATAAATATACGCCTCCTCTCAAATTTTTATTACATCAAAAGCAAAAAAATCCTGCCTTAAAGAGCGTTTATGCGCCACTCTTAAAAAGCAAACTCGTTAAGCGCGTAATAATACGGCGCAAAGGTTGCTTTACAGGCTCTTTCTATTACATTATATCACATATATATAAGAATGTAAAGCATTTTTTTCATATGGGAAAAATATTATAAATATAAAAAGGCACTTTTTCAATATATATTTGCCCTTTAAAAAAAGACTTGACAAAAACGGTAAAATAGTATAAAATAGTCATAGTTATTTTTTACGAATGAGGAAAATAATATGTTAAATTTTAATAGTACTGTTGGAAAAGCGGTGGCTGATTTTAAAAACCTCAGAGATATGGTTTATAAAAGCCAAGCGTCTTTCGGCGATAAGACTCTT
The DNA here is from genome assembly GCA_045539995.1 of Eubacteriales bacterium. Taxonomy (GTDB): domain Bacteria; phylum Bacillota; class Clostridia; order Oscillospirales; family CAG-272; genus UBA1740. The sequence goes on along the minus strand of JAZQGJ010000051.1, from coordinate 9,102 downwards.
TATATATATTCAGAAAAAGACGAGACCAAAAAGTGGACCTATAACGATTTAAGAAATAATATGGACGCCATAGGAACTGCTCTGTCAAAGCTCGGCTTTTTAGGTAAGAGAGTTGCCGTCATAGGCGAGACTCACCCTATGTATACCACGATTTATCTATCGGTTGTTAACGGAAACGGAACGGTAATACCTCTCGACAAGGAGCTTGAGCTTTCTCAGGTGGTTGCTTTTTTAAATCACGCCGAGGTGGATGCCGTCGCTTACACGGGCTCTTATAATAAAAAGATTGCGAGCTGCGTAGATGAGCTTCCCAATATCAAGCTTTATATTCCCATACAGCCCGACGGGGATTATATCAGGTCTGAATCGGTCATAAGCGCCGACGATCTTCTCGAAATCGGCAATGAAGAGCTTAAAAACGGAAATAATTCTTTTACCGATTTAGAAATTGACGTATCAAAAAGAAGCGCTATTCTCTTCACCTCAGGCACAACGGGAACAAGCAAGGGAGTAATGCTTTCTCACAAAAACATAGTATTTACGCTCAACGCATCAGTAAACTCAACGAGCTACGATGAAAACTGCACCTTTGTTTCCATCCTCCCTATCCATCATTCCTATGAAATGATGTGCGGTCAGTTAGGTGTAATCGCAATAGGCGGCACCGAGCTTATAAACGACAGCCTTAAAAAGATCCTCAAAAATCTTCGAGAATTCAAGCCCACTACCATGGTTATGGTTCCCTTGGTGCTTGAAACGATGCATAAGAGAATCTGGGACGAGGTACGGAAAAAGGGACTTGAAAAAACAGTTAGATTAATGATGAAGCTGCCGTCAGGAATAAGCCGTCGTTTGCTCAAGGAGATTACTGTCGCATTCGGTGGAAATCTCCGTAGCATTATCTGCGGTGGCGCGCCCGTTCCCCCTGAAATCGTTCGTGATTTCAAGCATCTCGGAATTTTGGTTTTAGAGGGCTACGGAATTACCGAATGCTCTCCCCTCGTTGCTGTAAATCCCTACGGAAAAGCGCGTCTTCGTTCTGTGGGAGTACCGATCTGGGGCATTGACGTAAAGATAGCTTACGATGAAGGACAAACCACAGGCGAAATTCTCGTCAAGGGCGACAACGTAATGCTCGGATATTACAAGGACGAGGAAGCGACCGCCGCTGTATTTACTGATGACGGATATTTCCGCACAGGTGATATAGGATACTTGAAAGACGGATATCTTTATATTACGGGAAGAAAGAAAAACGTTATAATACTCAGTAATGGCAAGAACGTCTTCCCTGAAGAAATCGAGGAGTATATTTCCCGCATTCCTTTTGTTCTTGAGTCTGTTGTTCTCGGAAGAGAAAATGCAAACGGCGAAATAGTTATTACCGCAATTGTCGTTCCCGATATGAAAAACCCCGAAATTTCGGACAAAACCCCAGAGGAAATTTATACTGCAATAAAAGATGCAGTTATAAATATAAACAAGCGTCTGCCTTCATTCAAGCACGTCACAAACGTTGAAGTCAGATACGAAGAGTTCGAAAAGAACGCTTCTAAAAAAATTAAGCGCTACAAAATCAAGTGAGTGGCGCTTATAACAAAAATATTGGAGGAAAACACAATGTTTGAAAAAATTAAAAAACTTCTTATCGAGGAGCTGAATGTTGACGAGGATGCAATTTCTCTCGACGCCGAGCTCACAAACGATTTAGGCATCAACTCCCTTGAACTTGCCGACCTCATTCTTCTCTGCGAGGAAAAGTTCAACCTTGTAATAGATGATGAGGACCTTCATACATTTATTACTATCAGAGACGTTGTAGATTATTTGGAATCTCACAAGGACTGATCGTTCCGAATTACATAATAAAAGGCTCGGGCAAGCTGTAACGCAAGCCCGAGCCTTTTATTATATCAATTTGAGTTTTTTACGTAGACAATCGCTATTTCCCCGTTTTCTCGTCCAAGGTCTGTATCATGTCTGACATATTCGGCTTTTTCCAGAATATATCTCGTAGTATCGTCTGAATTATCAAATTTATCGCCAAAAACAAAACAGTGTATTTTACCGTCCTTTTTGACGTAACGTATCGCCCTTTGCATGTTTTTTAAAAAAGATTTGCATATGGGATTTTCACAGGAAAATTTCAAAACGTCAACGCCCCTTACAGAAGCCGACGCTATAGCATACTCTATTTGCTTCAATGCATTTGTATAGCTGCTTGAAGATGTATCAAGATTTACTCTTTCTATTTTTTTCATATTATACTCTCTTTTTTAAGCGATATATTTATAAATCAATCAATTCTGTTTCGTCTTTCGCCCTTTTGGAAGGCCTCTATGTTCTTTATAATCTCGAAAAGGCAGCGTTCTCTTGCTTCATACGCCCCCCATGCCATATGAGGCGTAAAAAGAACGTTATCTTTTTGCATTATTTCGTTAAAAGGATGCTCGCTGCCAAACGGCTCTTCTGAATAAACGTCTGTAGCAAATCCGCCTATTCTTCCCTCCTTGATAGCCTCCGCGATAGCTCTTTCATCAGTTGTGGCGCCCCTTGAAAGATTGATGAGAATGGCATTTTTCTTCATAAGAGAAATGTGTTTTTCATCAATGATGTTACGTGTGCTTTCAGAAAGAGGTAAATGAATACTGATAATATCAGACTCAGCGCAAAGCCTTTCGAGAGAAACACATTCAAAATCCTGGTCAGGCGTACGCTTGAACGCCAAGATCCTGCAGCCCATAGCAGAAGCTGTTTTTGCAACCTGCCTGCCTATATTTCCAAGTCCTACGACGCCCCAGACCTTTTTGCAAATTTCGTGATAAACAGGAACAAGCCTGTTTGCGATTCCACTTCTTGTATAATCGCCGCATTTAACAAATCTACTGTATTCGGGAATGTGCGTAAACAGTGAAAGCGCCATGGAAAGCGTGACCTGAGCTACGCTATGAGTTGAATATCCTACAACGTTTGAAACAGCGATCCCCTTATCTCTGCAATAAGAGATATCAATATTGTCATAGCCTGTCGCCGCTTCACAAATAAGCTTAAGCTTTTTCGCATATTTCAAGTTGTTTTCATTAAGCTTTATCTTGTTTAAAATCAAAACGTCGGCATCGGACACGCGGTTACATACCTCTTCTTGAGAAGAAGTCTTATATACCGTAACTTCTCCTAAATTATCGAGTGGAGAAAGCGAAAGGTCTTCGCCAAGGGTTGCTCCGTCTAAAACAACAATTTTCATATATTACTCCCTAATAAAAAATTGGAACAAGCGTGTAGCCTGTTCCAAAATGGTGCTCCTGCGGAGAGTCGAACTCCGGACACCTTGATTAAAAGTCAAGTGCTCTACCTTCTGAGCTACAGGGGCGTATAAGGTGTTCTTTATCGTACTTTCCTATAATACCATATTATTAATTATTTGTCAAGTCTTTTTTTGATTTTTTTATTTTTTGTTTTTCGGGTTTTATTGTGCTAAAGTTTGTTTTTCAGCATATTCAGATCGCTTTTCAATTATACTCCAAAAACTCCTTTTTCATAAAGAGACGCTTCTATCTTTAAAAGTCTGTTATATTTAGCCACTCTTTCGCTTCTGCAGGGCGCGCCCGATTTTATGAAGGACGCATTTGTTCCCACGGCAATATCAGCGATGGTTGTATCCTCCGTCTCACCTGAACGGTGAGAAATAATTGTGCCGTATCCGTTTCTTTTCGCCATTTCGATTACGTTCAAGGTTTCTGTAAGAGTTCCTATCTGATTAGGCTTTATCAATATAGAGTTCCCCGCGCCAGAATCTATTCCCACGCGCAGTCTTGAGGTGTTTGTCACGAACAGGTCGTCCCCTACCAATCTTACCTTGTCGCCTATTTCCTTCGTGAGCTTCGCCCACCCGTCAAAATCCGACTCGCCGAGTCCGTCCTCGATAGAAATTATTGGGTATTTGTCGACAAGAGATTTCCAATATGAAATCAATTCGTCACTTGTGTAGGTCTTACGGCTTTTCGGTAGCGTATAGCTTTTGCCCATCTGCCATTCACTTGCGGCTGCGTCTAATGCTATAAGCGCGGACGACGTATCATACCCCGCTTCGTTTATCGCCTCGCAAAGCAATTCAATTGCCTGCTCGTCATTTTCAAGGTCGGGGGCATATCCGCCTTCATCTCCCACGCCCAAGGACAGCCCCTTCTTTTTCAACATTTTTCCGAGTGTGTGATATATTTCACTACCCATTCTCATAGCGTCTGAAAAGCTTTCCGCGCCTACAGGAACTATCATAAATTCCTGTATATCAACGTTATTAGATGCGTGCGCACCTCCGTTCAAAACGTTCATCATAGGGATAGGAAGTCTGTTTGCGCTTATTCCCCCTATATATTTAAAAAGCGGTATCCCGAGCGAATTCGCCGCCGCCCTCGCAGACGCAAGAGAAACCGCAAGAATAGCGTTTGCTCCCATTTTTGATTTATTGTCTGTTCCGTCCAAAAGAAGCATCGTAGCATCTATTTCGCTCTGGTCATATGCGTAAATTCCACATAGAGCAGGTGAAATAAGCTTATTTACATGATAAACGGCATCTAAAACTCCCTTTCCAAAATATCTTTTCTTAGACGAGTCTCTTAATTCTACTGCTTCAAAAGTACCCGTAGAAGCGCCCGACGGGACGCAGGCAACACCAACGCTCCCATCGCTCAGAACTACCGTAGCTTCCACGGTAGGATTTCCTCTTGAATCCAAAATTTCCCTTGCGCTCACTCGCGCAAACTGTACTTTTCCCATTGTCGTTCCTCCTTTTTTACAAAGGTATTATTCTCACTGCCGTAAAGAAAAATACCAAAAAAAGAAAAAATGATAACAAATCAAAAAATTAAACATATACTGAAATTAACATCTATAACAGCAAAGGAGAAAAAATGATTATTCATACAGTTCAGAAGGGCGACTCACTTTATAATCTTTCGCGAAGATACGGCGTTTCGGCTACAAAAATAGCAGAAGACAACAATTTAAAGAGCTTGGATAATTTAAACGTTGGGCAGACGCTTGTAATCCTCCTTCCCGAAAAAAGCTACACCGTAAGAAACGGGGACACGCTTGACAGCATCGCAAGGCGTTTTAACACAAGCGTTATGGAATTGATGCGTAACAATCCCGTTCTGGGTGGCGAAAGTGAAATATATCCGGGGCAGGCTTTGGCCATTTCCTATCCTGAACGAAGATACGGAGATATTACCGTAAACGGCTACGCTTTCCCCAATATTTCAAGAGAGGTTTTGAAACGAACGCTCCCCTACTTAACATATCTTTCAATTTTCTCTACCAGTGTTCAAAATGACGGCACGCTCAAGGATTTGAATGACGCAGACCTGATTTCTATCGCCAAAGACTATTCTGTGCTGCCGACTATGGTACTTACAAATTTAAGCGAAAACGGAGGCTTCTCCGAAGAATTAGTCGCAAATATTTTAAGCAACAACGAAACGAAGGAAAGGCTGATAAATGAAATATATAACAGAATAAAAGAAAAAGGCTATAGCGGAGTCGACGTCGATTTTGAGTATATCGGCGCAAACTACGCAAGTGAATATACAGATTTCATAAATAAATTAAGGCAGAAGCTGTGTCCTGAAGGCTATTACGTTTTTGTGGATCTCCCTCCAAAAACATCTGAGGAACAGAGAGGGCTACTGTATGAGGGACAAAACTATTCAGATATAGGAAACGCCGCAAACGCCGTGATGCTGATGACGTATGAATGGGGTTACACCTTCAGTCCTCCAATGCCTGTCGCCCCCATCGACAGAGTGCGTGAGGTAGCTCTCTTTGCATCCGAAGAAATCCCCCCCGACAAGATAACGTTAGGCATTCCAAACTATGGATACGAATGGACACTTCCCTTTGTCGAAGGTGAATCAAGAGCAAAAAGCATCTCGAACAGCGGCGCATTGGATTTGGCTATGCAGAAAAATGCAAGAATAGAATACGATGCGATAGCGCAAACCCCGTATTTCATATTTTATGAGCGAGAAAACGGTAAACCCGTCGAGCACATTGTATATTTTGAAGACGCGAACAGTATAAAAGCCAAGCTCGATCTGGTATACGAGCTTGGCTTCAAAGGGGCAGGCATTTGGAATATCATGAAATATTTTCCTCAGCTCTGGCTTGTATTGAACTCTATGTTCAATATTGTAAAGGGATACAACGTTACAGACAACTGCAATTAATGCAAAATGCGAGCATTAAATTAAGGCAGAATTCAATCCTTGATTTTAAACAATTCTTTCGCGTTTCTTTTTGTAATCTCTGCCGTCTCTTCTTCACTCAAATTCCAAATTGATGCAAGAGATGCATTGGTATATTCTATATAACCCGAATGATTGGTTTTTCCCCTGAAGGGATGTGGCGCGAGATAGGGGCAGTCGGTTTCTATCAGAACTCTGTCGCGAGGCAGCGTACGCGCCACTTCTCTTACGCGTTCTGCGTTTTTAAAGGTCAAGGTCCCCGAAAAAGAAATATACCAGCCTCGTCTCGAAAGCTCCTTCGCCATTTCAGCGCTTCCGCTATAGCTATGAAAAACTCCACGAACGTTTTTCTTCGCCAACACGGCGTCAAAGCAGTCTCCGTGAGCATCTCTGTCGTGAATTATTACGGGAATATCAAGCTTCTCTGCCAAATCAAGCTGTGAGTAAAAATACTCCTTCTGCCGTTCTTTATTTACAGGCTCCCAATAATAATCGAGCCCTATTTCACCTATCGCAACTATTTTTTCTCGGTTTTCGGCAATCATTTTTTCAAGCTCGGACAATGCTTTTTCCATATCAGTAATTTTTTCACAGTCCGACGGATGTATTCCCGCCGCCGCATACATTCCTTTATGACGCATTGCCTGACTAAGCGCCAAAAGAGAGCTTTCAATATCAGTACCTACGTTTATGATACCGCTTATACGTTTATCTGCCATAAGGGAGTCGATAAAGCTATCGACTCCCTCTGTGCATTCCATTTTCAGCTTCTCATCAAAATAATGAGCGTGTGAATCGAAATACATAAATTATCTTACCCTTTCACCGAGAGGGGTATCATCGCTTAAAAATACAACTCTTACTTCTTCCTCGCCCGATGCCAAAAGCATTCCCTTGCTTTCGACACCGCAAAGAGTTGCAGGCGCAAGATTGGCGACGATAATGACCTTTTTGCCTATAAGGTCTTCGGGCTCGTAAAACTTTGCGATACCTGAAACTATCTGTCGTTTCTCATAGCCTAAGTCTACCTGAAGCTTCAAGAGTTTTTTCGCCTTTGGCACCTTTTCGCAGTCTATGATTTTTGCAGTTCTGAGCTCTACGTTTTTAAATGCGTCAATACCGATTGTTTCCTCGTGCTCTATTTCCTCCGTTTGAGCTTCGGCAAGCTCCTCCGCCTTTTTCTTTTCCTCAAGCTTTTTGAAAAATTCAGCTTCATCAACTCTTGCGAAAAGAACGAATGACTGGCCGAGAGGCTTTCCTGATACCAAAGAGCCAAACTCGCTTATCGTATCATACGAGCAGAGCTCTGTAGCAAGCTGATTGAATATACTCTGCGAGGTTGAAGGAATGAACGGCAAAAGCAACACAGCGCCGACTCTTATAGTCTCCAAGAGATTGTAAATTACAGTACCGAGACGAGCCTTTTGCGACTCGTCCTTGAAAAGAACCCAAGGTGTAGTTTCATCAATATACTTATTTGCGCGGCGAAGCATATTGAAAATTACTTCAAGCGCGTCAGCTATATGATAGTTATCCATTTGCGACTTGGCTTCGGCAATTGCATTTTTCACCACGCTCTTCAAATCCGCGTCAAGCTCGGTTTCCTCAGCGGGAGTAGGAATTATTCCACCGAAATATTTTAGAGTCATAGCGTGAGTACGGCTTACAAGATTGCCTAAATTATTTGCCAAATCGGTATTATATCGGTTTATAACGCTTCCATAGGTTATGCTTCCGTCATTTGCATAGGGCATCTCGGAAAGCGCATAATAGCGGACACCGTCAACTCCGAACTGCTCTGCAAGCTCATCGGCATAAACAACGTTTCCCTTCGACTTTGACATTTTATCCGCACCAAAATTAAACCAGGGATGACCGAATACCTTTTTCGGCAATTCAAGGCCTAACGCCATAAGAATAATCGGCCAATAAATAGTATGGAAACGAAGTATATCCTTTCCTATTATGTGGACGTTTGCGGGCCAATACTTATTAAAGAGTTCAGGCTGAGACTCGTTATCGGGGTCATAGCCCAACGCCGTTATATAATTCGAGAGCGCGTCTATCCAAACGTATATTACGTGCTTATCGTCAAACGTTACGGGAATTCCCCATTTAAACGAGGTTCTTGAAACACACAGATCCTGAAGTCCCGCTTTCAAGAAGTTGTTAACCATTTCTTTTTTGCGAGATTCGGGCTCTATAAATTCAACGTTATTTTCTATATATTCGATAAGCCTGTCGGCATATTTGCTCATAGCAAAGAAATATGCTTCTTCTCTCGTTTTTTGAACAGGTCTGCCACAGTCAGGACATTTTCCGTCTATTATCTGCGTGTCGGTGAAAAAGGACTCGCAGGGGGTACAGTACCAGCCCTCGTAATAGCCCTTGTAAATATCGCCCTGTTCATACAGCTTTTTAAATATATTCTGCACCGATTTTACATGATAATCATCTGTCGTGCGAATAAATTTATCATAGCTTGCGCCCATCAGATCCCAAATTTTCTTTATTTCTCCCGAGACGTTATCGACATACTTCTGAGGCGTGATTCCGCTTTCATTTGCAAGATTTTCAATTTTCTGACCGTGTTCATCAGTTCCTGTGAGGAAGAAAACGTCCTTCCCCATCTGGCGCTGATACCTTGCGACAGCGTCTGTCATAATTATCTCGTATGTATTACCAAAGTGAGGTTTACGAGAGCTGTAAGCAATTGCGCTGGTGATAAAAAACTTTTCTTTTTCTGCCATTTTAAAACTCCTGTATATTTACGAATTAATATTAACTATTAAAAAATGTTTTCTGTGTTCTAAACGTAGGAAAACACGAATAAAGATTTACACATTGTATAGTATACCAT
>JAZQGJ010000050.1:0-41920 GCA_045539995.1 Eubacteriales bacterium | reverse complement strand
GTGAAAATACTATATGGTACTTGCAATTCCATTGTGTATGTGCTAAACTATCTGTGTCAAGTTTCATTACTTGATTCCTCCTTTTGCTTTTTTGTGCGGTTGGCGAACCTACACTTATTATAGCAAAAGGAGGATTTTTTTCTACTCATAGCTAAAGCTTTTTAGAACCACCAGCATCGCTGGTGGTTTTCACGCCAACCTTTTCTTTGAAAATGTTGGCTATTACAATAAAAATCCCCGAAAGCAGATTTTCCTGCGTTTCGGGGTTTTTGTTTTGCATAATTAAAGCTCGTTGCCCTCTGAGTCAAAAAGAGGAAGCCTCTGGAGATACGTGATGTCCTCTCTGCCTATAGCGTCGCCCTCGGCGAGTACAGCCATTTTTCCGACTATCTTTCCGCCCGCGCTTGTGACAAGGCTCTCAAGCGCACGGAGGGATTCGCCTGTGCTTATTACGTCATCTACGATAAGAACTCTCTTTCCTCTCATAAATTCGACGTCATTTCCGTCAAGATAAAGAGTCTGGTGCTTGACTGTAGTTATTGAATCAAGCTCGTACTTGATTACGTCGCGCATATAGAGCTTGGGAGCTTTACGCGCCAATATATATTTGTTTTCGCCCATTATACGCGCCATAGCGTAAATAAGAGGAATACCCTTAGACTCGGCTGTTATCATAATATCGTGCTCGGGCGCTATTTTGCAAAGCTCGGCGGCGCAATGCTCGGTAAGCTCAACGTCTCCGAAAAGAACGAAAGCGCCTATCTTCATTTTTTCATTCAAGGGGCAAAGGGGAAGCTCGCGGCAAAGACCTGCGATATTGATTTTATAATACATTTCTACACCTCTTTTGTTTTTATTCCACAAAAACATTATAGAGTATTTTGAAGAATATTTCAAGAGGTTTGACGTATTTTCTTCGATATATTATCTATCACAGTAAAAATCGTGATTTCCTATACCGAACGCAAAGTCGCAGTTCTTCACTATCCAGAAGCTCGTTGCTATTTTTGCATCGAGGAAATAGAGGACGTCGGGAGAAACCGTCTCGCCCTCAAGGCAGATTTTCGCCGCGATGACGGAGAGATAATAGGGGCTCTGATAAATCGTTCCGTTTGCGATAGGGGTAAACTGAACGCCGTACTTTCTGTCGAATATTACCCCGTAAATAGTGTTGGGGTAATGGGGACTTCTTACACGGTTCAGGACCACGTTTCCAACGGCTATCTGTCCGAGCAGGGGCTCGCCTCGGCTCTCTGCCGATATAATTCTCGAAAGCCAATAGACTTCGTCGGGATTGTAGAAGCTGTCGCCGTGCTCTATTATCTTAAGAGGGCCCGAAACGCTTACGCTTCTCGTTGCGTTATCCCACTTTACCTCGACTCCAAATACCTTTGCTAATGTGCGAACGGGCACGTACATTCTGCCGTCATCTAAAATTGTGACTGCCGTATCGGTCCATAAGTATCTTCCGTTCGCGCATATGTAATTGCACTTGTCGGTCGCAGTAATCGTAAGACCGTTCGCTTTTACTGTCGCTGTTCGGGTTGCGCTCGAATAGGTCGTCGTACAGTATGTAAGCGCTTCGCAAAAATATTTTAAGGAAACGTATGTAGTGGAATATATCAGTTCACTCGGCACCTTTATCGAAGCGCTTCCGACACGGACAGTCGGCGACTCATAGCGAGACGTTCTCACGTCATAAACGGGCTTTACCGAATTTACGTTTATCGCCGCGCTATGTAAACAAAAAACGGGGGAGACTGCCATACAGGCGAGTAATACAGCGAGCAGCTTCTTCGTCCTACTCTTCATTCTGCGTTTAATTTTGTGTTTCATTCAAATTCTCCTTTTCAGTGATGAAATAATTCTAACACAGGAAAAGAAAATATGCAAAGCACAAAAAAAGGAAGCTCTTCCATAATAATACAATTTCGGATCTTTTTGGCGTTTTTTCCTGTCAAAACAGGTGTTTTTTACATAAATTATGGAAACCTTTCCTGTATTTTTCATACATAAAAAACGCATTTTTTTGTTTTATGTGTCACCTTTTTTCAATTATGCGTTTTGCATGCGACGCATTTTGAAGGATTTTTACAGAGCCTGCCATATTCGCCGAATATCAAAGCCATAAAGCGAACGCAGCTCTAAGATTTCTATGAGTCTATAATTTCTTCGCATAAATTTCTATTTTACTATTGACAAGCAACCGTATTAGTGTTATAATACAGTTGAAGTGTATTAGTTGTGTAATACAGTTTTGAGATAAAGGATGTATAAGGCATGATTTCATTTGAAAACTACAAAAACGAAAATGATATTCCCATATATCTGCAAATAGTGAGGCATATTAAAAGAGGGATAGCGTCTATGTCGGTCTTAAGCGGCGACGAGCTTCCGTCGCGCCGTGTGCTGTCAGCTGCGCTCGGTGTAAATCCAAACACGGTACAAAAGGCGTACGCCATTCTTGAAGAAGAAAAGCTGATAGAATCGCATGCGGGCGCAAAAAGCTATATGTCCTTTTCGCGTGAAAGAGCCGAACAAGTAAAAAACGAGCTTTTGGAAAACGACGCCAAAGCTATCGTAAATTCGCTTAAGCAGATGGGCTTTTCAAAAGAAGACTCGCTTGTTCTTATCGACAAATTCTGGAATTGAGGTGCTAAAATGAAAGCAAAAAAATATTTATCCGTGTTTGCCCTGTACGCCAAAAGCTCTATTTTAAAAATACTCGGAGTTATACTGTTAACCTTTGCTTTAGAGGGATTTTTCTTTCTGCGCGTCACGGACAAATCGCTTCATACGCGCAATCTTGACATTATTTTTGAGTCCTCGCATACCGCTTTAATATTTGCTGTCTCGTTCTTACTTATAACGGTTCTGCTCTGTATTCCCGGCTGTCAGTTCCGTTCGCAGACGGGATATACGCTAAAAAGGCTTTCGATAAGCGAAAAGGAGGTTTTCTTCTGTCAGAGCGCATATAATTTTTTCGCTTACTCTGTTTTTCTCGCTTTACAGGTCGCCTTTTGTTATCTCTTGAGCCTTTACTATATGTCAGTCGCTCCTTCAGAGTACGTAACAAATCAGACTCTGTTTCTTACCTTTTACCAGAACAGCTTTTTACACGCTGTGATGCCACTGTCAGATGTGGCGTTGTGGCTACGCAATCTTTTTCTTGCTATTCTTCTTGCTTTTGCCGTTTCCGAGTTTTCTTTTAAAAACCGCAGAAGAAAATTCAGCGTAATGACGCTCATAGCCGTTGCTTATCCTCTATTTGCCTTCAAACGTGAAATAGGTGATATAGGACATACGGTATTTACTGCGCTATTTATGCTGATAGTAATAGCCGAATGTATAAGCTGTGTATTTTTCAGGAATTTCGAGGAAGAGGAGGCAGAGCGCTATGAATGAATTTATGGAGAGAAATTCGCCGCCCGGAATGAATGCGAAGGCCGAAAAGGGCTTTTTCGTGTCATATTGTATACTATACTTTGCATTTAAACTGTTTTCATTCATAACCGAATATAGCAGAGCAAGAAGATTTTTGTATGAGCGCGTAAACGGAAAATGGGTGCTTCGTGAAAATGCGATGATAGCCGACTTCGGCGAAACCGTAGCTTTCAACTGGGCTGCGCTTTTGCTGTTCTCCCTCGTTTTGCTTGGTTTTATCGTATATCGCTATCTCTACTACAGACAAGGCAGTATGAGCATTTATTTAATGAAGCGCCTGCCACAGAAAAACGAGCTTCACGCGAGAGCGATAAAAATTCCGCTTCTTATGCTGGTCTTAGGCTCTCTGTTCATTTTTCTGACCTTTTTACTATTTTTTGCTTCGTATGTCGTTTTTACACCTAAAGTATGTCTGCCCGACGGACTGTGGCAGAGTTTTTGGAGGATTTTCTATGCTTGAAATTAAAAATGTAACTAAAAGATATTCGGGTTATAAAGCGCTCGACGAGGTTTGTCTGTCCTTTCCGAGAGGAGAAATAGTAGGCATTTTCGGAGAAAACGGCGCGGGAAAAAGCACTCTTATGAAATCTATTCTCGGCTTTATCGGATTTTCGGGGGAAATATCTCTGGACGGTGAAGCGATAAGCAAAAAAAACATAGCGAATCTTTCCTTCGCGACGAGTGAGCACTCCTTCTTTCCCAATCTTTCGGCAGCGGCTCACAGAGATTTTTACCGAGAGCATTTCGAGAGGTTTTCCGACAAGAGATTTTCAAGCCTTATGGAATTTTTCGAGCTGCCGATGCACAAGGCTTTAAAGCATTTTTCAACGGGACAGAAAAATCAGTTTGAAGTAATTTTAGCTCTTTCTCAGGGGGCGGACTACATTCTTATGGACGAACCCTTTGCAGGAAATGATATATTTAACCGCGAGGACTTCTATAAGGTATTGCTCGGCATACTTGAAGAACGCGAGACTGTGATACTGTCCACTCATCTTATAGAGGAGGTTTCGGACTTTATAGGGCGCGCGGTGCTTATCCGCAAGGGCAAAATAATAGGCGACGTAAAGACGTCAGAGCTCGAGGAAGAAGGAAAAAATCTCATAAACTATATAAAGGAAAGCTATAACTACAGAGGCGACAGAGTAAGCCGCGCGCTTAACGATATTATAGGGGAGGAATGAAAATGAAAAGAGTTTTAGCGCTTCTTCTTGCGCTCGTTATCCTGTCGGTCTGCGCCTTCTGTCTTGTCGGGAACTCGGTTGGCTCACAGAGCGACAAGGTCATCATAAGCGAGGGGCTATCCTACGGAAGCGCAGAAGAAGCCTACGGCGCAAAAATAAGCTATTCCGCCGACTATCAGAAGCATCTTTTCTGGGATATCGAATACACTCTCGGCAAAGAGCCTCTCACAAAAATCGACTACGATTTTTCACACATTGAAAGAAAAGTCGCCTCTCAAAGAAGATATTCGGGCTTTTCTATGGACTTGGACATAGCGTACGGATATAATCTGAGCAAGCCGTTAGAGCAGCTAAGCGGTATTGAGCGCGCTTACAGAGAGCTGTACGAGAAAACACCTATGTACGAAACGAGGAGTGAAACCATCTATTTAGACGATTATTATACCTATTATCCTATAAACATAGACGTTGACCTTCCCTTCACTCTCTGGGGTAATACTTCTCATGACAGGCTTAGTGAAAATTACAGGCGCGATGAATACGAGGTGCTCAAAAAATTCAAGGACTTTTTTAAAATTCCCATACCCGAAAAGACCGATGTGATTGAAATACAGATAAGCAAGGACGGCAATTCTATAGGAATAGGCTCAAATCCGTATCTTACCTATTACGTAAACAGCGTCTCCTCTTATAGCTCGGACAAATGCTTCTTCTCCATAAACAACAGAAGAAACGGAACAAAAGGCGATTCTATTGAATATGCCGATACAAGCCTTATTCCCGGTGGCTACGGAATTTACAGCTTCGAATACGAGCGCGTAGCTCTATTTGAGAACGAAAAATCAAGCATAACTCAATATCCTTCAAATTATTACACAGGTATAAAGGAAGAAACGCTCAAAATGGTATACCCTCTTGAAAAGGAAGCGTCTGTTGAATATATGGCTGTAAGCGAAAAGGAAAACCGACTTTTCGTTATAACCGAAGAATCGGGAAGCTCCTATTTCAGAGAGATAGAATTAAATAGTATGACTACCCTGCAAAAGATAAAGCTATTCGACGGCTATTACGGGCAGGTGTGGCATAACGACGGATTTTTCGTTATAAAGTGGTATGACACTCTTATGCTTCTTGCGCCAAACAATAAAGGACTTTATGAAGTTAAGTTTACAAGTGAATACCAATGCGCCGTAAACGAGAGCTTCGCAGATATACACTCATATGCCGCAATGGAATTTGACGGTGAGAAGCTGATAGTCGTCGAGCAGTTTTATGATCAATTCTACCGCACCCGCCAGACCTGCGACTTCTATATTGCAGTCTACGGCGAAAAGGGGCTTCTCTATTACGGAGAATATAAAAACAGTCTCTCAACTAACAACAGTTATAATAAAAACTGTACCTCAAACGGCTTTTCGGTAGCGTGGGAGGATAGCGAATGAAAAAGGCATTATTTCTGCTCTCGTCCCTTATGCTTTTTCTTCTTGGCTGTAGTAGTAACTATGTGCCAATAAAGGCAACTGCTTGGGAATTTGAAAGCGCATCTACGGCATATCACTCACAGAGGGGTTATCTGTATGCTGAAAATGAAAAGAATAAAAGCGACAATTCAGACGAGAGGTGTATGTATATTTCATGCAGTCTTGAAGCAGAAGATGAAACTTTTGTAATAAAGGATAGCACAAACGGATTTACCTATAGCGGAAGCTACCGATTAAAGAATAAAGAGATAGAAACCTCTGTTTACACTGTCAAAATCAACGACACAGAGGGATATGCCGTCACAGGAAAAACGGCTTATGCCGACCAAAGTGAGAGAAAAACTCTTATATTAGTTGTAGGTGAATATACTCTGTATTTTTATGAGACGAAATAATTATATGAAAAAAGTATATTTAAAAAAACGGATAAAATTGCATAATTAAAAAAAGTTTTTTCGCTTTTGCTATTGATAAAAATGTCGAAAAGGTGTAAAATAGAATTAAAGATAATAATTATATGCTTTCGGCGAAGCATATACATAATGAAAAAAGCCGAGATAGGAAAATAAAATGAGTACATTTCATGTAGTTGACCATCCGCTGATTCAGCATAAGCTTACTATTATGCGCAGAGTGGGAACAAGCTCTAAGGATTTCCGTCAGCTTCTTGACGAAATTTCTATGCTTATGGGATATGAGGTAACACGCGACCTCCCTCTTGAAGACGTTGAAATAGAGACTCCCGTTGCAAGATCCGTTCAAAAAAGAATTGCGGGCAAAAAGCTCGCTATAGTTCCTATCCTTCGCGCAGGGCTTGGAATGGTTGACGGTCTTCTCTCCTTGGTTCCCGTCGCGAGAGTAGGTCACATAGGTCTTTACCGCGACCCCGACACACATAACCCCGTAGAATATTACTGCAAGCTGCCTGCCGATATTTCAAAAAGACTCGTTATCGTGGTTGACCCGATGCTTGCGACAGGCGGAAGCGCCGCTGACGCTATCCGTATGCTCAAAAACAAGGGCTGCACCAGCATAAGACTTATGTGTCTGGTTGCTGCGCCTGAAGGTGTTCGAAAGGTACAAGCAGAGCATCCCGACGTGGATATTTACTCGGCGTCTCTCGATGAAAAGCTGAATGACCACGCATATATCGTTCCCGGACTCGGAGATGCAGGTGACCGTCTTTTCGGTACAAAATAAGCTATGCGCGAACTGAAAATAGGCAAAAACGATGCAAATCAGCGCTTAGACAAATTTCTTTCAAAGGCGCTTCCCGATATGCCGAAATCAATGCTCTATAAGTCGGTACGCACGAAAAAAATCAAAGTAAACAGGAAAAAGGCAACCCCCTCTCAGCTTCTTCTGGAGGGGGATTGTTTGCAACTGTTTATTTCAGAGGACTTTTTTACGGACAGCACTACCGACAGAGACCTGTGCAAGACTTTGTCTGCCGTCACTCCGAATTTTAA
Source organism: Eubacteriales bacterium (assembly GCA_045539995.1). Classification (GTDB taxonomy): domain Bacteria; phylum Bacillota; class Clostridia; order Oscillospirales; family CAG-272; genus UBA1740. Next base: position 34,342 of record JAZQGJ010000050.1, on the reverse strand, counting down.
CATAATCTATGAGGACGAGAATATCATATTAGTAGACAAGCAGCCGGGACTTTCGGTCCACGAGGACGAGACTAACAGTAAAAACAACCTGATTACTCAGATTTGGGCTTATCTCTATCAAAAGGGCGAGTATTCCCCTCAAAACGAGCAGTCCTTTGCGCCCGCGCTCTGTAACCGTATCGACAGGAACACGGGTGGAATAGTTATAGCTGCAAAAAACGCGCAGGCGCTGCGAATAATGAACGAGAAAATTAAAGGGCGAGAGCTTAAAAAGCTCTATCTGTGCGCAGTACACGGCACTCCGACACCAAAAAAGGCAAAAATAGAGGGGTATCTTTTAAAGGACGAGAAGAGCAAGGCTGTACGGGTTTTCGATAAAAATCCGCCGAAAGAGGCAAAAAAGATAATAACAGGCTACAAAACTATAGCCGAGAAGGACGGGCTTTCTCTTTTGGAGGTCGAGCTGTTTACGGGAAGAACGCATCAGATACGCGCTCATCTTTCGCATATAGGACATCCGCTTTTAGGCGACGGAAAATATTCTCATAACAAAAGCGACAGAGCGAGGGGCTACAAATACCAAGCTCTCTATTCCTACAGTCTCTCTTTTACTTTTGTCTCTGACGGCGAAGAGCTTGAGTATTTAAACGGAAAGACCTTTTCTATAAATAAAGACGACATATATTTTGTAAAAGAGCTGTTTTCTTAAAAATAAATAAAAAACACCGAATAGTCTCCCTCTGCTCTGTGGCGGGTAATCGGTGTTTTTATATTTTTGTGAGAAGCTTTTTTAAGATTTTCAATTTGCCGACTTGTTGTGGCGTCCCAAAAATGAAACGGCGACGGAGAAAACACATACGCAAAGAAGCAAAACCAAGACGCCGTTCCAGCCGAAATTATCGGCAATCAGTCCCAAGCCGTAAGAGCTTATCGTACTGCCGACGTAGCAAAAGCCGTCCATAAGACCTGCGAGTAAGCCCGAATTTATTTTCGTTCTCATATAAAGAGGAACTATGCCTGTTATCAGATTGTTTGCGCCGTGCATAGAAAGCGCGATCAAGGCGAAGAACAAAAGCGCGAGATACCAGACGTTTAATTTCAAAAAGAGAATTACAAGAGCAAGACCTGCCGACGCTATAAAATACCATATTCCGCTAATCGAGAGAAAAGAGCTTATTCTTTTTCTCATATTTACGTTACATACTGCGCCAAACATTCCCATTATCGGCAAAACGAGAGTAAGCACGATGGAGAGCGCTTGAGGCAAGCCGAACTGCTCCTTTAATATCGAGGGCAGCCAGGTAGTAATTCCGTCCTTTACGAGATTGTTGGCGATAGCAAGGGTGGCGAGCATTACAATTACAACGACAAGCGAAGCGTCAGCTTTTTGGCGCGTTTGTACGCTTTTGTTTACAGTTTCTTTTTTATTTGCTTCTCGGTATGCCTTTTTGTAGCCAAAAGTCCAACAAAGAGCCGCCGCTGCCATAAGAGCTGCGGAAAATAAGAAAGTATACGTATAATCGCCGACGAGTGACATAAGAGAAGAAAAGCCGTAAACCGACAGAGTACCCGTCGCAATAGAAAAGCTCATTGCAATCACGGCTTTCGTCAGATTCTCCGACTCCAAGTTTTCAGAAAGCGTAAGAATGATAGACGACCAGAGCATAGATTGAAAAACTCCGTTTAAGAGCCAGATATATTTCAAATATACGAATGGAATTCCTAAAAATATGCTGAAATTTATAGCCGAGGAAACAAAAAGGACGAGCGCGATAATCAAATGTCTGTTATATCTCTTGCACAAAATGCCGTTTACTACCTGTCCTATGCCGTACGCAAAAAAGAAGCAGGTGGTAACAAGCCCCGACTGCGAGTGAGTTACGGAAAACGCCTCCTCTATCGCCACAATGCTCGCAGGATAGCTATATCTTCCCGCATACGCCGACATATATGCAAACCAACACAAAAATATCGGAAGAAAAGCGTCCTTTCGCTTTTTCCCGATTTCCTCTGCTTTTTCTTTTAAAGAGTTCATTTCAAAACACCTTTTCTTGTTTTCTGCTATACGCATATTTTAGCACAACGAGCTTTATAATGCAAGAGAAAGTAACGATAAAATACGAAAAAAACGGATTTTATTCTCTGTCAAATAAAAAACCGTCGCGTGTGGCGTAAAATCCACAAAAGCGGCGGTTTTATTTTTAAAAAGCAGATTTTAAAAGAAGTATTCAGCCCTTTGCAATAAGCTCTTTTTTATTTGGTCGCTCTGCCGTGCTCTTCAAGGAGTGACATTTTTATTTTCCAGAGCTTTTCGGTAAGGTCGACGTAGTATCTGTGAGGACTTTCAAAGCGAAGCACCTCTTCCCAGAGGGTATCCACCTGACTTGCGCAGTATTTTCTTATTTCATCGACTGCGGGAGACTTATATACGCATTCTCCGTTTTTGAATACAGGAACAAGCATCTCCTTCGCTTCATAATTTGTGACCGTCTTGCGCTTCCAGGTATGCTGGGGGTCGAAAAGCTCAAGCGGCTCAGCTTCATCTATATTCTCGTCATATACGCTTAGCAGGTCAGCTATAGCGGTATTCGTGGTCTTATCAAAAATACGGTAAACCTTTTTAAAGTGAGGATTGGTTATCTTTCCCGCGTTTTCGCTTATCTTGATTTTCGGAATTATCTCTCCGTTCTCCTTTTCCTTGGCTACCAGCTTATAAACACCGCCGAAAACGGGGTCGCTTTTCGCCGTAATAAGACGCTCGCCTACTCCAAAGGAGTCAATTTGCGCCCCCTGCGCTATAATATCTCTTATGATATTCTCGTCAAGCGAATTGGAAACGACTATTTTACACTCAGTAAAGCCCGCTTCGTCAAGCATTTTTCTCGCTTTCTTGGTAAGATACGCTATATCGCCCGAATCAAGTCTTATGCCGCATTTCTTTATTCCCAAGGGAACAAGCACCTCTTTAAAAGCCCGTATGGCATTAGGGACGCCGCTTTTTAAGGTGTCGTAGGTATCCACCAAGAGAGTGGCGTTATTGGGATATAGCTTACAGTAGGCGCAAAACGCCTCGTATTCGCTGTCAAACATCTGCACCCAGGAATGAGCCATAGTACCCGTCGCGGGGATTTTATAGTCTCTGTCGCTTATGGTGCAAGCAGTAGCCGAGCAGCCGCCTATATAAGCCGCCCTTGCGCCGAGAGCCGCGCCTGCCGCACCCTGCGCGCGTCTTGAGCCGAATTCTGCGACAGCCCTACCCTGAGCCGCGCGAACGATTCTGTTCGCCTTTGTTGCGATAAGCGACTGATGGTTCAACGTAAGTAAAAGATAGGTCTCTATAAATTGAGCCTGAATAGAGGGCGCTCTTACGGTCATAATAGGCTCGCCGGGAAATATAGGCGTACCCTCTGGCATAGCATATATGTCACCTGTAAACTTAAAGTTACGTAAATAGTCTAAAAACTTCTCGGAAAAGCATTTTTTCCCTCTTAAATATTCGATATCCTCTTCGGTAAAGGACAGGTTCTGAATATAATCTATGACCTGCTCAAGACCTGCGGCTATGGCGTAGCCGCCGCCGTCGGGAATTTGACGGAAGAACACGTCAAAATAGGAAATCTCATCGCCCTTTCCAAGCTCGAAATATCCGTTTGCCATTGTAAGCTCATAATAATCGCATAGCATCGTATTGTTTTGTCTGTTCATTTCATTCACCCTTACTTATATTGATTTTTTATTTATCACTTGAATCAAACCGTTCTCCGACAGACCAATATTTTTTGTCAAGAGAACGGTATCTTATAGCCTCGGCTATATGCATAGCGTTTATGCTTTCCTCTCCTGCAAGGTCGGCAATCGTGCGCGCTACCCGAAGCAGTCTGTCGTGGGCTCTAGCTGACATTGAAAGTCTATCAAAGGCGTCCTTCATAAGCCTTTCGGCTGCGCTGTCAAGCTGACAGAATTTTCTTATAGCAGAGGACGAAAGCTGAGCGTTGCAGTTTTCTTTAAGGCCTGCTTTTGCATATCGGTCCTTCGCCATTCGTCTCGCTCGATTCACACGCTCTCTGATTTTTTGGGAGGTGTCTCCGTCAGGCAGACGGCTGGATATTTCGCTATAGGAAACAGAGGGTAATTCGACCTGTAAATCTATTCTGTCAAGCATAGGACCGCTTATTTTCGAGAGATATTTTTTGACGTCGGATTCCCGACAGACGCATTTCCTGTTAGGATCCCCGAAGTATCCGCATCTACAGGGATTCATTGCGCATACAAGCATAAATGACGACGGATACGTGCAGCGTGAATTTACTCGCGTTACGGTGACTCGTCCGTCCTCAAGCGGCGCTCTCATAGATTCTATTATTGACTTTGAAAATTCGGGAAATTCATCGAGGAAGAGAACTCCGTTGTTGGCAAGTGAGATTTCGCCGGGCTTGGGATTAGCGCCGCCTCCTATAAGACCTGCCGCGCTTATCGTATGGTGCGGCGAGCGAAAGGACCTCTCGGTCACAAGGTTGTCCTTTAAAATGCCCATAACCGAATGAACCTTCGTCGTCTCTATCGCTTCGTCAAAGGAAAGGTCGGGCAAAATCGTGGGCAAGCGCTTTGCAAGCATTGATTTTCCAGAGCCGGGAGGACCTATGAGCAGAATGTTATGACCTCCCGCCGCCGCTATTTCCATAGCGCGCTTCGCCTCGGCTTGTCCTCTCACGTCGGAAAAGTCAAGCTCGTTTACGCCTATTTTGGAATAAAACTCGTTTTTGTCATAGCTGACGGGAGTGATAGGCTCTATCCCCTTTAAATGACGGACAAGCTGAGAAAAGCTCTTGACTCCGTAAACCGTGAGTCCGTCAATAACAGCCGCCTCTCTTGCGTTCTCTATCGGGACAAAGACCTCTTTTTTCCCTGTCTCTTTTGCTGTGATACACATACACAGTACGCCGTTTACTCCTCGCAATTCTCCCGAAAGCGAAAGCTCGCCTATAAAGCATTTATCGTCAAGCGGAAGCTCCTTCGGGATAACCCCCATACATTTCATAAGTGAGCATAGGATAGCGAGGTCAAAGGCGCTTCCCTCTTTTTTTCTGTTCGCAGGCGCTAAATTTATCATTATCTCCGCCGACGGAAACATATAGCCGCTGTTTTCACACGCGCAGCGTACTCGCTCTTTGGCTTCCTTGACTGCCGTATCGGGAAGTCCGACAAGCTCAAAGTCGCCAAGTCTGTCACGCATACTGCATTCTACAGTCACCAGATAGCCGTCAATTCCCGACAGACCCGCCGTATATATCTCGGATAACATAAAAGCCTCCAAAAAGATTTTTTTATAGTATATCACATTTTTTTATCTTTGTAAAGATAATAGAAGAAGTTGCTACTCTGTTTTTTGATTTATTTCTGATTGACTTTTCAAAGCAAATATGGTATTATCTATTTACGTAATACTTCAAGCAGTCAGGTGATTTTGATATGAAAACCGAAGTTAATCTTCACAAAAACCACCGTAGCAGGTTAAGAAACAGATTTATAAGCGAGGGGCATCTGTCCTTTGAAGAGCATAATATGTTGGAGCTTATCCTTTTCTACGGCGTGCCGTATAAGGATACTAATCCGATAGCCCATCGCCTTATAGCCGAATTCGGCTCTATTGAGAACGTGCTTACCGAATCAAGCGAGCGCCTGAGCGCCGTGTCGGGCGTTGGCATCTATACCGCCGATTTTCTCCATTGCCTTTACGAGACGTCGAATATACTTTTATCGAAAAGCTTAAGCGCCCCGACGCCCCTGCCGTCGTACAAAAGTATTGATGAGATGGGGGAATATCTCTGCTCTCTCGTCAAAAATGAAAGCTCGCCCTTTACCTCGGTTATATTTTTGAACAATCGCTTTGAAGTCGTAAAAATCGAGCGACTGCTCGACGTGGGGACAGGTCTCCACCTGATAAAAATTGAAGATTTAATCTCAAAGTTCATTGATTGCCACGCATCTATGGCGGTACTGCTTCAGCATAAGTATAACGCTCTTTCGGTTCCTAATTTTGAGGATATTTTTTCTGCCGTCGAGCTAAAAAATGCGTTGGGGGACTCCGAGCTTAAGCTGCTTGAGGTTTTTACCGTTACAAAGGACGGCTATTCCCCTATCTTTGCCAACAGTAAAAATCTGATTGCAATATCACGCTTAAAGCCCTCCTTGTTCTCAGCGTCTGACGGCTTCGAGGAAATGAGAGGGGAGCTGTGCGCGACGGAAACCTTAAAGCTTCAAGCGCCTACGGAAAGCGTCTGCTCGGAATCCGAGACGGACGTATTGACGAAGCTGCTCGGCTTTGTCAAAAGAAACGGCGCTCGTGAGCTTGCAAATTCCCTGCTTTCACGCTTCGGCTCACTCAAAAACGTCTTATATGCCAGCGTCTCGCGTCTTTGTGAGTGCGAGGGGATAAACGAGAATATCGCTACGCTTTTGCGCCTGGTGAGCGCGACAAAGCAGTATATATGTGACAAGAATCCACCAAACAATCTGTATCTTTCGGACAAGAGTACGCTTCTCAGCTTCATAACTCAGCTTTACGTCGGAGAAGGCGCGGAATGTGTTGTTTCTCTCTTTTTTGACAAAAACGGGAAGTTTTTAAAGCACAAAAGAGGGGCGCGAGGCGGAATAAATTCCGTATTCATCTCGGGAAGGGGGATTCTCGAAAACGCCGTACGGGAAAAGGCTTCCTTTGTCATTCTCACGCACAATCACCCCGACGGACTTCCCGAAGCGTCGGAGTCCGACCTGGAAACCTCACGAAATTTAAAGGTGTCGCTTGAGCGCGCGGGAATATCCTTATACGCTCATTACATAATAGCAGGTGGCGAATGCGGTGAATGTCCTTTGTGATTTTCGGGGCTACTATTTTTCAATCGCCCTTTATTATCATAGATATTTCTCTCGACATTTGCAGAGGCAGCTCGGACGGGCATACTCCGTATGAGGAAAATTCCGACGAAAGCGACTTACCGGCGCGTGAATGAAGATAAACTGCCACCGTCGCCGCGTCAAAGACAGAAAAGCCCTGCGCGATAAATGACGCTATCGCGCCCGAGAGAACGTCTCCGCTTCCTCCCTTCGCAAGCTCGGGACCTCCCTCTGTGTCTATTCTCGTACGCTCGCCGTCGGTTATAATGCTCGACGCGCCCTTTAAAACGATTACCGTATTATGCTTTTTTGCAAACTCCTCCGATATTTTAAGGCGACTTTTCTGCACATCGGACACCGAAAGAGAAACGAGTCGCGCCATTTCGGCAGGATGCGGCGTAAGTACGGTTTTTCTTTTTGCGCCTCTGAAAAGCTCGGACAAGGCGTCCTTTCCCAAAAGCGAAAGCGAGTTTATTCCGTCTGCGTCTATTATAAGAGGCGCGCCCTCGCTTTTTATAAGTATTTCAATGAGCGACGCAAGATTTTCACTTTGCATAGAGCCTGAGCCTATAAGAATTGAAGACGCGTCTTTTGCTGCGCTTTCTATCTGCGAGGGCTCGACTTTTTCTATGGGCGGCATTTTCACGTAAAGCGCTTCGGGAAGTCTTATACAGCAGTCTCTTATAACGCCCGCTTCGCTACACAGCGTAACAAGTCCGACTCCCGTCCGTAGCGCGCTTTCCGTCGCTAAAATAGCCGCGCCCCTGTATTTCTCGCTTCCGCAAAAAAGCGTAGTCTTCCCGTAGCTTCCCTTATGCGTATTCCTTTTGCGCTCGGGAAGTAATTTTTTTATCATTTCTCTGTCTACGACTGTATCGCTAAGCGAGAAGGCTTCTGCCGTTTGCTCGTTTCCTATACCAATATCATAATTTATAATTTCTCCGCATATGCTTCGGCTGGGGTATGAGAAAAGACCTCTTTTAGCGAAGCAGAGCGTAACCGTTTTGTCAACCTTTATGTGCATTTCGGACAGCTCGCCGTTATATGCGTCAGCGCCGAGAGGTATATCAAGTGCTATTTTTTTGCAGTCTGATTTGTTAACTAACGTTATTATTTCTGTGAGGACGCCGTTAATCTCAGGTCTTGCTCCCGTCCCGAAAATCGCGTCTATGAGGCAGTCGCATTCGCAAAAGAGCCTTTGCTTTTCTTCTTCTGCAAGAGAGTCGAAGGAAAGAATCTCTGCCCTTTGCGAATAAGCGCTGTAAAAGTGCTTGCCTGCATCGGAACGCTGCCCTTTTCCAAAAACGTCAACTACAGTTGTCAAAAACCCCTTCCGTGACAACTCAAGGGCTGCGGCATAGCCGTCCCCACCGTTGTTTCCGTTACCGCACAGTACGGTGATTTTAGCTTGCGCGGGGCTTTTTTCGCCGTCCCGTCCGAAAAACGCCATTGTCTCCTTTGCTATAGCTTCCCCTGCCCGTCTCATCAGCTCTTCGGTCTTTATATTCAGCTTTTCTTCTGCATATCTGTCTATTTCAGATATTATTTGAGGCCTTACGCAAAGCATAATCTTTTCCTTTCAGCTCGGTTTGTTTTTTATAATTTTACCATATTTTTTTCTTTTTTTCAACTGTGTTTGCGCATACAGGACAGTTTTTTGATAATAGCCCTTTACAAAAATAAAAAGATATGATAAAATATATTTGAAAAAAATATACTACCTCTACAAATATTAACCTAATCAGTATATAAAGGAGATTGATTTTATGTCTAAAAACGTTATAATTACTGTTGCCCGTCAATACGGAAGCGGTGGACGTGAAATCGGAGAAAAGACAGCCGAGCTTCTACATATCCCTACCTATGATAAAGAGCTTATCTCTATGGCGGCGAAAAGCTCTGATATTCACGAGGACGTGCTGCAAAAGGCTGACGAAACTGCCGCAAACAGCTTATTATATACTCTCGCTATGGGCTCTAATATGTTTGGCGCCGCGCATCTCGGCTCATATAATCTTCCGATAAACGACAAGCTTTTCATACTTCAGTCGGACGTGATACGAGAGATTGCCGAAAAGGAAAGCGCGATTATTATAGGTCGCTGCGGAGACTACGTTTTGAGAAACAGTCCCCACCGTCTCAGCGTTTTTATCTACGCAGATATAGACGCGAGAAAAAAGAGAGTGGCGGAAAGGCACCCCGATTTGAAGCCCTCCGAAATAATTGACGTGATAAATAAGACCGACCGCAGACGCGCTTCATACTATAATTTCTACACAGGCGGAAAATGGGGCAAATATGACAACTATCACTTAGCCTTGGACAGCGGAATGCTGGGCATTGACGTCTGCGCGAAAATTATTGCCGACGCCGCCCGTATGCTTATGAACAAATAATACTTTCATATCGCGATATATTAAAGGCTGTTTAAAACTCAGGAGTTTTTATGGATTCTATAGCTATCTGGTTCGGTGAAACGCTTGGACAGTACGTTCCCGCCGAGCTTGTAACCTTCTTCGTTTCTTTATTGCCGCTTCTTGAATGCAGAGGCGGGATAATTGTCGGACGCTTGCTCGGGCTTCCTCTCGCTACCACAATCATTATGTCGGTTTTGGGAAATATTCTTCCCATCCCCTTTATTCTCCTGTTTATCAAGAAGATTTTTGCCCGTCTCAAGCCTACAAGGCTATTCGGAAAAATCATCTGCCGTTTGGAAGAGAGAGCCCTCAAAAAGAGCAATGCTTTAAAAAAAGGTGAGTTCGCGGGGCTTTTGCTCTTCGTCGGAATACCTCTTCCCGGCACGGGCGCGTGGACGGGCGCTCTTATTTCCTCTCTGCTCGGTATCAGAATAAAAAAAGCGTCTGTTGCTATACTGATAGGTATCGCTATGGCGACGGTCATAGTCAGCCTGATTATGTACGGCATTCTGTAAGTATAGGCAACAAACGCAACAAAAGCTACAATTCCTACGCAAAGGAGAGTTTCTATGCCACTTAAGGAATCGGGTGAAATGTACCTCGAATCAATATACGTTTTATGCGCTAAAAGAGGCGCCGTGCGCTCTATAGACGTAGCCGAGCATATGAATTATTCAAAGCCGAGCGTCAGCCGAGCAATAGGTCTTCTCAAAGGGCAGAAATATATAGAGGTAGATAAGGACGGATATATTTCTCTTACTGAGGAGGGGAAAAACGCGGCGAAGAAAATATTTGAACGGCATACCGTCCTTACAAGCGTCCTTCAAAGAATAGGCGTCGACAGCGAAACTGCCTCAGAGGACGCCTGTCGGATAGAGCATATAATAAGCGACAAGACCTTTGATGCTATAAAGAAAATTTACGACACTTTAGAAAAATAAGGCGTATCATGTCGGTATAATCGCCTATAAAGATTGATAAGAACAAAAACAAGCGACATCTCGCTACCTTAAAGGTATGGGCTGTCGCTTGTTTGTTTTTTCGCTTTTATCAGCATTTCGGCTTGTCAAAAAGTCTTCTTCTCTCGGTAGAGAGGCGCATTTTTTCTCTCATTCCCTCGCTATCCGCTTCTTCGAGCATTTTACGGAAAGAACAAAACTCGGAAATGAATTTGTCCATACTGCAAAGAAGAGCGCCCCTATTCATCAGAAACAGCTCACTCCACATCTTATCGTTGATTTTCGCGATACGGGTAAGGTCACGGAAGGAGTCGCCTGTGAATTTTTCAAGTCCGTCCTCGTCGTTGCAGTTCATAAGGCATACTGCTATACAGTGAGTAAGCTGTGAGAGGAAGGCAATCATCTCATCGTGAGCTTTCGGTGTCAGCTCTTCTATGCGAGCGAAGCCGAGTATCTCGCCTAACTGCTTGCAAACAGCGATAGCCTCCTTGCTGTTTTTTTCGGTGGGCGTGACAATATAGTTCGCGCCTATGAAAACGTCGGGATTGCTGAATTCTATACCGCTTTGCTCTCTTCCCGCCATAGGGTGCGCCGAAACGTATTCCACGTCCTCTCGCAAAATGCTCTGAAGCTCTTCGACTACGCCTGTTTTTACGCCCGTTACGTCGGTAATCAGCGTGCCTTCGGACAGAAGATGCTGGTTTTCCTTTATCCACTCTATAAACACGGTAGGATAAAGCGCAAATATGATAAGCTCGGCGCTTTTTATCAGGCTTTCGCTATTTTCCGTCGTGCCGTAGCGTATCATATTTCTTTCTTTCGCATAGTCGATATCCTTTTGCTCCTTGGTGATTGCAGAAACGTTATACCCCTTGCGTGTAAGAGCGGCGGCATAGCTTCCTCCGATAACACCGAGACCGATTATCAATATTTTTGTATCCTTATTTAAGTTCATAGTTCTATCGCCTCTATTTTCAGCTTTCTCAAATGGTCGAAAAATTCGCTATAGCTCTTTGAAACTGCCTCTGCGCCGTCAAGCTCGCCGCCCACTACGGTCAGAAGAAGTGAAAGCGCCATTACTATTCTATGGTCGTTATGTCCCGAAAGCGGCTCGCTCGGACGGTGAAATTCAGTCGGCTCTATCACCACCGAATTTTCATTCACCGTAACGCTCGTACCAAAGCGGCGAAGCTCTTCTGCCATAACCTCTGCTCTGTCGCTCTCCTTTATCTTGAGACGCTTTGTTTCAAGAAAGGTCGCTCCGTTCCTTGTCGCCGACAAGGCAAACAGGACAGGGGCAAGGTCGGGGCAGTCGCCGAGTGAAATGACGGGGTGCTCTCCCTTCAGCTCTTCAAAAAGCGCGCAGTATACGGAATCGCCCTGCTTACTGTCGACACAAAGTCCGTTTATTTTCACGTCGCCGCCTAAAAAATTAAGAGCCTCTATAAACGCAGCGCCCGACGCGTCTCCTTCAACGGTCACGTCTGTCGCCCGATATTTCTGTCCACCCTTTATCTTCAGCGTGCTTTCGTCAGAAAAATAAGCCTCGACTCCAAAGGTGTTAAGCGCTGAAAGCGTAAGCTCTATATAAGAACGGCTTTCTATTTTCCCGCTTATATGGATTTCACTGTCAGAGTCGCAGAGTGGAAGGGCAAAGAGAAGTCCGCTTATAAATTGACTGCTGATATTACCAGCTATAGTATATTCTCCGCCCTGCAAGGGCCCACAAACTTCAATTTGACTACTTTTCTTTACACATTTCAGGCCTTTTTCGGCAAACAGACTTTCATATAAGTCTGTCGGTCTGCGCATAAGGCTATCACTGCCAAGGAAAATGCTCTCACCCTCCGAAAGCATCGCTATCGGTATAAGAAAACGCAAGGTGCTTCCGCTTTCACGGCAGAAAAGTTCTTTCTTACAGGGAGCCTTTTTTACGTTCATTCCATAAACTACAGCGTCATTTCCACGAAGCTCTATTTTAGCGCCGAGCGCGCGCAGACAATCTATTGTGGCAAGCGCGTCCTCACATTTTGATATTCCTCTTACCGTACTCACGCCCTCAGCGAGCGCTGCGGCAATAAGAAGTCGGTGAGAAATGCTTTTTGACGGAGGCGCAGTTATCTCGCCCTCTGCCCTGCCCTTTTCAATTCTTATTCTCATTTGTTTCCCTCGCCAAGCAGAAAATCAATGGCTTCAAAGTATCCGTTCAGACCGTGTCCCATAATAGTTTTCACTGACGCAAGTCTCACGTAGCTTGTCTGTCTGAAATCCTCTCTTTTTGACACGTCGGATATATGTACCTCTACCGTGGGAATATTTACGGCCTTCAAGGCGTCAAGCAAGGCGACGCTCGTGTGAGTATAAGCGGCGGGATTTATAACGATGCCGTCTGCTTTTTCAAAGTACGCCTCCTGTATTTTATCCACCAAATCGCCCTCGTGATTGGACGCATACGTAACGATTTTAAAGCCGCGCTTCTCTGAATACTTATTCAAGCGCTCGACTAGGCTCGCATAGCTCTCGCTTCCGTACTTGTCGGGCTCTCGGATTCCGAGCATATTGATATTAGGTCCGTTTATAACGTAGATAGTTTTCATTTCAAAAAATCCTCCAGAATTTTACAAGCTACGGTCTCGGCATCAGACGACCCGTCTATTTGTACGTCAGACGATGACAGATATATGCCGTATCTTTCATTATAGCGCTCTTTTACTGCCTCGCGCGTGCTGGAAAGAGGTCTGTCATCGGTAGCAATCAGCAATTCAAGCGGTCTGTCGATAAAATAGATGCGTCCGTTTTGTGAAAGCGCTTTGATATTTTCTCGTTTTAGTGGAACGCCGCCGCCTGTCGCTATTATCACTCCCGTTTTCAGCGACTCCTCTTTTATGACCTCGCTTTCAAGCTCACGAAATCTTTTTTCTCCGTAGACGCTGAAAATCTCAGGAATGGACATTCCCGCTTTTCTTTCTATAACGGCGTCCGTATCAATAAGAGTCCGACTTAGCTTCTCCGAAAGAAGCGCCCCTACCGTGCTTTTTCCCGACGAGGGCATTCCTATAAGCACGACGTTTTGCTTTTCGCTCTTTATTTTACTGAAAATCTCGTCAAGTATAGTCTTATCGTAGGTGGTATCGCTAAAAATCTCCGCTGCCCGAACTGCCTGCGCGACGAGCATATAAAGCCCTCCCTCAGACGCAATTCCAAGCCTTTTCGCCTCGCATATCAGCTCTGACTGCAAGGGATTATAAACTGCGTCTATTACGCCCGAAAGGTGTGGAAAGCGCGAAAGCTCGACGGGCTTTTTGTAAATATCGGGGTACATTCCGACGGGAGTCGTGTTGATTATTATTTCAACGTCGGTGTGATTTTCGTAAAGCTCTTCATACGTGACAGTCCCCTCGCCCTCTCTCCTTGATACCGTTACCGTCTCGCGCGCTAAAAGAAAGCGCGAGACGGCGTTGGCGGTTTTCGAGGTTCCGCCTGTTCCTAAAATTGCCACCTTTTTTCCTTTTACGTCAATTTTCGCGTGTGAGAGCAAGGCGCACATTCCGTAAAAATCGGTATTATATCCGTACAGTTTGCCCTCTCTGTTTACAACAGTGTTGACTGCGCCGATAGTCTTCGCGTGCTCGTCTATAAAAAACAGGTGCTCTATTACGGCTTCCTTATACGGAATAGTCACGTTTATACCCTGAAAATCTCGCTCTGTCATAAAAGAGCAGAGCTCGTCCCTTGCAATCTCCTTCAGCTCATATTCATTATTGCCGAGAGCATTGTGTATCTCTTTAGAGAAGCTGTGCTTCAAATGCTCTCCTATACATCCGTTCTTCATAAAAGCTCCGTTTATTTCTCAATAAGATAGTCTGTGCCGAATCTGAGCGAGAGCATATCCGACACGGCGATGGCGAGAGCGGCGTCTATTACGCTTCTCACTCTGTGAATAATACAGGGGTCGTGTCTGCCCTCGATTTTAAGCGTCTCGTTCTCCATTTTCTTTATATTGACGCTTTGTTGTTCTTTGTAAATAGATGGGGTAGGCTTCACGGCGCATTTAAGTACAATAGGCATACCGTTGGTAATACCGCCGTTTATTCCTCCGTTATGGTTCGTTTTTGTAACGATTTTCCCGTTTTTCACCTCAAAAGCGTCATTCGCCTCGCTTCCGAGCATTTCACCGAGAGAAAAGCCGCTGCCAAATTCAATTCCCTTTACACCGCCAATAGAAAAGAGCATATGAGAAATTACGCCCTCCATACTGTCAAACCAAGGCTCTCCGACGCCTGCGGGCATTCCCAAAATAACGCTTTCGAGCGTGCCTCCGACGCTGTCGCCGTTTTCCTTTGCTTTAAGGATTTCGTCCTTCATTTTTTCTTCGGCTTCGTCCGAAAGCGCCGAAAACGCTTTCGACGAGAGTATTTCTATGTCCTTTTCATAGTCCTCAAACGGTCTGTCCGAGATTCCGTGGATAGAAGCTATATGAGTCGCTATCCTTATCCCCTTCGAGAGCAAAGAGCTCTGAAGAATAGCGCCGACAGCTACGAGAGGCGCTGTAATTCTTCCCGAAAAATGACCTCCCCCGCGATAATCCTGATATCCGTGATATTTACACTCTGAGGTATAATCGGCGTGAGAGGGACGGGGCGTATCCTTTAGCGAATCATAATTTTTACTTACCGTGTTTTCGTTTTCTATCAATATAGCAAGGGGCGCGCCCGTCGTATAACCGTTAAAAACGCCGCTTAAAATTCTGTAGCTGTCACGCTCTACTCTCGCAGTCGAGAGCTTTCCGTAGGGACGGCGCTCGGATAGCTTCTTATCTATGAAATCCGTGTCAATTTTTATTCCGGGCGGAATGCCGTCGAGCACTGCGCCTATCGCCTCCCCGTGACTTTCACCGAACAGGGTGACGCTTATTGACGAGCCGAACGTGTTCTTCATATCTCTTTCATCCTCTCTTTGACTGTTTTTTTAAATTCCTCTACCGAGACTCGCTCGATTTTGTAGCTGCCAATCTCTGAAACAAAAATAACGTCAAGTGTTCCGTTATGACATTTCTTATCGTGAATGACGAAGTCGAGCGCAGACTCAAGGTCATAGCCGTACTGCGTGGGCAAATTCAGAGCTTTTAGCACCGAAACGAGTCTTTTTCTTACCTCGCGAGAGCACATCGGAAGCATTCCGAGCGCGACGCATTCTCCGTGATACAAGGTCGTCTGCGCCTCTATTCCGTGCCCGAGGGTATGCCCGAAATTCAATATTTTACGAAGCTCGTTTTCCTTTTCGTCGGCTTCGACTACCGATTTTTTTATCATCAACGAGCGAACTATTACGTCCTCTATATTACCGTCACCGACTCGATAGCCTTCAAAAAGCTCAAACAGCTCTTTATCCGACGTAAGCGACATTTTTACAGACTCCGCAAGTCCTTCGGAAAGCAGTCTTGAATCCAAGGTCTTGTGCGTATCTGTATCTATGAGCACGCCCTTAGGCTGATAGAACGCTCCGACTATGTTTTTCGTACCAGAGAGATTTACGGCGCATTTACCTCCTATAGAGGAATCTACTTGCGCGAGCAAGGTTGTCGGGACCTGATAAAAGTCAATGCCTCGCATATAAGAGGCCGCAGCGAAGCCGCCGAGGTCTCCTATGACGCCGCCGCCGACAGAAACAAGCGCGTCCTTTCTTGAAAGTCCAAAGGAAAGCATTTCTTCCAGAACCTTTTCAAGCGTCGCTATGCTCTTTGAGCCCTCTCCCTGCGCAACTGTATATATTTTCCCGTATTTACAGCAGGAGAGAACCCTTTCGGCATATTCACGCGGCACGCCCTCATCGGTGAGGATAAACACTCTGCGCTCTAAATTGAAGAAATCGCCTGCGAAAGAAAGCAGGCCCTTTCCTACCCTGATATCATAGCTTCTCTCGCCAAGCTCCATTCTAAGAGTTTTCATTTCAGCTCTCCTTTTTGAAGCTGCCCGTAATTTTTAATTTGTCACAGCAGCCCTTCAGCTCTTTTAGCATTTCTTTGCCGTTTTCGCCCGCGATATCACCCTCAAGCTCTACGTAGAAGTAATACTGCCACATAAGAGCCTTCATATTCCTGCTTCGAAGCGTTATCATATTGAAATTGTGCTTTCCTATAATATTTATCGCCTCGGCAAGCGCTCCCGCTTCGTTTCGGACTGTAAACATAAGTATACTGTGGAGTCCCTTTTCACTTGACGGGTATATATTGTTCGCTCTTGAAAAAACGGCGAATTTGGTCGTGTTGTTGCGACTTGCGTTTATGTTTTTTTCGAGAACGCAGAGGCCGAAAATCTCCGCCGCCTCAGCGCTTGCGATAGCGGCAACCGACTTATCGTTCTTTTCAGAGACGTATTTTGCCGCAAGCGCGGTGTTTACGTATTCACGTCCGACAAAGCCCTTTTCCTTTATGTAGTCGGCGCACTGTCCGAGCGCCTGAGTGTGGCTGACGACCTCCTTGATGTCCGAAAGCTCTGCCCCCTTAACTGCAAGTAAGTCCTGCGTAACGGCAAGCTCGGTCACCTGATTTACGTAGAGCGAGCCCGAAAACATCAAATCGGTCACCTGACCTACCTCGCCGTTATAGCTATTCTCGGTGGGCAATACAGCAACGTCGCACTCGCCGTTCTGAACGGAGGCGTAGGCGGACGCAAAGTCGGGGTAGGCGACCTTTTGCGAATAGGGAAAGAGCTTGGTGGCGGCGATGTGAGCGAAAGCGCCCTCCGTGCCACTGTAGGCTACCTTCATACCGCTGATAAGGCGTTCCTGATAGGCGCGTGAAAGCGCCATGTTTTCGGAAAGAAACTCCACGTAATACTCGCGTAACACCTTATCGTCAACGAGCTCGCTATTACGCCGTATAACCTCTGCTTCCCTTTCGTCGTCTCTTATTTTCAATCCGTGCTTCGCCTTATACTCGCAAACAACCTCGGCTGCTCTCATTCGCTCGCAGAACAGCTCTGCCATTTTTGCGTCGACCTCGTTTATAATTTTACGAGCTTCTTCAAGTGAGTTCATAATTTTTTCTCCTGATTTTTACTTATTCAACGTTTCCGCTATCTCGTAGATGAGCGCCTCGGTCTTTTCCCAGCCGAGACAGGGGTCGGTAATAGACTGTCCGTAAACCGTTCCGTCGGGCTTCTGAGCGCCGTCTACCAGATAGCTTTCAATCATAAGCCCCTTAAGCATTTTCTTTATTTCCCCGTTCTGACGGCGGCTGTAGAGGATATCTCTCGTAATACGTATCTGCTCGAGGCACTGCTTGCCCGAATTTGCGTGGTTAGTATCTACTATTACCGCAGGGTTTGCAAGATTTGTATTCTTATACAGCTCCAAAAGTCCTATCAGATTTTCGTAATGATAATTTGAAACGTTCTTTCCCGTCTGGTCCTGATATCCGCGCAAGATAGCGTGAGCGTAAGGATTACCCGTGCTTTCAACCTCCCAGCCCCTGTAAATAAAGGTGTGACTGTGCTGCGCCGCGGTTATCGAGTTCATCATAACGGAAAGCTCGCCGCTTGTGGGGTTCTTCATTCCTACAGGAACGTCGAGACCTGACGCCGTAAGTCTGTGCTGCTGATTTTCAACAGAACGAGCGCCTACCGCAACGTAGGATATCAGGTCGGAAAGATAACGGTGGTTATCTGGGTAAAGCATTTCGTCAGCGCAGGTAAAGCCGTATTCGCGCAGAGCGCACATGTGCAATTCGCGTATAGCTACAATTCCCTGAAGCATATCAGGTCTTTGCGTAGGATTCGGCTGATGAAGCATTCCCTTGTAGCCGTCGCCTGTGGTTCTCGGCTTATTTGTGTAAATTCGGGGAATAATGAGAATGCTGTCGGACACCTTATCCTGTACCGTGCGAAGTCTTTCTATATATTCAAGCACGGAGTCCTTACGATCGGCGGAGCAAGGGCCTATTATCAGAAGGAACTTTTCGCTCTCGCCTCTGAATATTTTTTTAATCTCATCGTCTCTTTCTTTTTTTATCCTTGCCATTTCCGCATTAACGGGATATTGCTCTTTTATATCCTTTGGAATCGGGAGCTTGTGGTGGAAATTCATATTCATCCTTATATACCTCTTTTGTCTTTTATGTGTCAATAATAAAATAAGCCGCACATACTTGAACAAATCAAATACTATGCGGACTTTTCCTTTATTCCTTTTTTCCTAACAGCATCAAATCAACGACGAAAACGCCATCGAATTAATGTCTTTCGGCAGGGGCAGAAAAACCGCATTGATGGCAATAATAAAATCGATAGCTCATAAGACCGAAGATATACTTCATATGCGATTCTCCTTTTCTCTTTTCTGACTCATAAATTATATACCTATTTTTTAAATTTGTCAATAGTTTTTTGAAATATTTTGTTTTTTTGCCTTTTATTCTTTAAAATACTTGTATTTTTCCATTTTTTATGTTATAAATATATTGTTATACTTTTTTAATTTTGATTTCGGCAGACCGCCATAAAAACAGTTTTATCTTGAGCATTGTTTTTGCCTTACAGGTTAGAATATAAGGAGAGATTATGAAAAAAATCGATAAGGTTGTGTTGCGTGAAAGTCTGTATATTGCAGTATGGACTTTTATATTCAGTCTTTTAATGCAGGCAGTTTTTCTCATAATAGGAAAATATGATATAAACGTTCTCTTCGGAAATCTTCTCGGCGCGCTCGTCGCTATTTTAAATTTCTTTATTATGGGCGTTTCTCTTACACGGGCGCTTGAAAAGGACGAAAAGGAAGCTAAGCAGACGATGAAGACCTCTTCGGTCTTAAGAAACTTCTTTATGTTCGTTTTCCTCGTTATAGGAATACTTTTCTTTAATATCGTCGCTGTAATACTCCCTATCTTTTTTCCGAGAATAGCTATTGCTCTGCGCCCGCTTTTCGATAAAAATTACGCGAAGACAGACGGCAATGCAAGCGACGAACCAAAAACAAACGAAAGCGACTCATCTGACGAAAAAGAAGAGCCAAAAGAAAGCAAAGGTGAAAGATAACGGTGAATTCAAAAGCAGTAAAATTCAAGCTTGTTGATATCTGCTATATCCTTATGATGATATTGCCGATACTTGCCTCTATAGTAATAAAGGTGCTGTTCACTCCCGCATCAGACGATATATCCATTGTGGGCGCGCTTATATTCTTCACTGTGCCTATGCCACTTCAGAATTTCCCTGTAACAGAGTCGCAAGTAAACTCGTTTTTCGTGCTTATAGCGATATTCGGACTCTGCCTTTATCTCACTCACGGCATACGCGCAGGCGTAAAAACCAAACGTCAGCTCGTGGCGGAATGGATAGTTGAATCTGTCGAAAATATGGTCAAGGAGAATATGGGCGAATATTTTTCGGGCTTTGCCCCCTTCGTTACGTCCATTCTGGCGCTCTCAGCTTTTTCAAGCTTGCTTTCGCTTTTCGGGCTGTATGCCCCGACCTCTGACCTTAACGTTGTTTCAGGCTGGGCTTTGATTGTATTTATTCTCATAACCTACTATAAAATGAAATGCGGTCCTCTGCACTACGTAAAGAGCTTTGGCGACCCTGTTCCGTTTCTCTCTCCGCTTAATATAATAAGCGAGGTGGCGAC
Source organism: Eubacteriales bacterium (assembly GCA_045539995.1). Lineage (GTDB taxonomy): Bacteria > Bacillota > Clostridia > Oscillospirales > CAG-272 > UBA1740. The sequence goes on along the minus strand of JAZQGJ010000050.1, from coordinate 14,451 downwards.
GCCCGTCTCAATGGCGTTCCGTCATTACGGAAACGTGCTTTCGGGCTACGTAATATCGGTTTTACTTGCCACGGCGCTTCAAGGGCTATCTTCTCTTGTGTTCGGATTTCTTCCGGGCTTCCTTGCAGATATTCCGTTTTTCAGAGTAGGTATTCCCGCTGTGCTCTCTATTTATTTCGATATATTCAGCGGCTGCCTACAGGCATATATATTCGCAATTCTTACCATGCTTTACGTAGCGAGCGGCTTCCCTGCCGATGATTATGAAAAGCGCAGGCTGAAAAAGCTGCAAAAAAAAGCAATGGCTGCAAATAAATAATAAAAATAAAAAAATAAACAAATCTTTGGAGGAAAAAATTATGTTAGAACTCGCAATAGGTATTATTCTCGGTGGCTGCGCGCTCGGCGCAGGCGCGGCTATGATAGCAGGTATCGGCCCCGGTATCGGTGAAGGTAACGCAGTAGCTAAAGCCTGTGAAGCCATAGGCCGACAGCCCGAATGCAAGGGTAGCGTTACGACCACAATGCTTATGGGCTGCGCTATCGCGGAAACAACGGGTCTTTACGCGCTCGTTATTGCTATTCTTCTTATCTTTGTAGCTCCCTCTCGCTTCGTTGATGTTTTGATGAGCGCTATCGGCTGATTTTAAGAAGAGTATTTTATTATGCCGCATTCGCGGCAAAGTAGGAGTTAATATGCAATATTTAGACGTTATTTCCATAAATATATGGGATATACTTGCTTCTCTTGCCAATCTTCTTATTCTTTTTCTGCTCGTCAAGAAATTTCTATTCAAGCCTGTCAGGCGCATGATAGACGCCCGTCAAGCCTTAATTGACGGAAAGCTCTCGGACGCCGAGCAGGCGAAAACAGAAGCAGAGCAAAACAAGGCCGCTTGGGAAGAAAAGCTCAGGTCGGCAAACGAGGAGGCAGACAGTATAATCAAGGAAGCGTCCGACAAGGCAAAGCGTCGCGCTGATAAGATAATAGCCGAAGCCGACGACAAAGCGCTTGAGATTACTCGGCGCGCCGAAGAGCAGATTCAGCTTGAAAAGGAAAAGGCAGAGGCGGAAATCAAGCAGGAGATCGTTGACGTTTCTCTTGCGCTCGCCGAAAAAATGCTCGCAAGAAAGCTGAGCGAAGCCGATCATCGCAATATGGTAAACGAATTTATAAACGAAATAGGTGACAGCGATGACCGAGATAACTAAGGAATACGCAGAGGCGCTTTTTCTGCTTGCGTGCGAAAACAAAAGCGAGAATGAGTTTCTGTCGTCTCTTGAAAAAATTGCCGCTTTACTTGAAGCAAACGCAGAATTTTCAGATTTTCTCTCTGCGCCGAACATCCCCTTTGAAAGTCAGGAGGATGCTATAGAAAGCGTTTTCTCGGCAGATTATCACGAGTATATTGTTTCATTTTTAAAGCTTATGTGTCAAAAAGGGTATCTTCGCTCTTTAAATGAATGTATAAAAGAATACAAAACGCTCTTAAGCGTAAAAAACGCCGTTGTCACGGCACGTGTCACGGGCGCTGTCCCGCTTAACGAAAAGGAGCTTGATTCTCTGAAAGCAAAGCTCGAAAAGAAATACGAAAAGAAGATAACTATCGACTTTCACACAGACAGCTCTCTCTTGGGCGGTCTTGTCGTAGAGCTTGACGGCAAAATTATTGACGGCTCGCTGCGCCATAAATTGCAGGATATGAAGGATGTGATTAGCAAATGAGTAAAAGTCCCGAAGAAATCAGCAGTATTATAAAAGAACAAATCAAGAATTACAAATCCCGTCTTGAAATGAAGGAAACAGGAACTGTTATACTTATAGGCGACGGAATAGCGAAGGTATACGGTCTTCGCGAGTGTATGTCGAGCGAGCTTCTCGAATTTGAGGACGGAAGCGTCGGACTCGCGCAGAACCTTGAGGATGAAACCGTTTCGGTTGCTCTGCTTTCGAACAAGAACGAAATAAAGGAAGGCTCGCTCGTTAAGAGAACGGGCAAGGTTCTTTCCGTCCCCGTAGGCGAGGCTCTGCTCGGCAGAGTCGTGGATGCACTCGGACGCCCGATAGACGGAAAGGGCGAAATCAAGACGACAGAGACAAGACCTGTCGAGGTAATAGCCCCCGGCATTATCGAAAGAAAGAGCGTATCCGTTCCTTTGCAGACAGGCATCAAGGCTATCGACAGTATGATTCCGATAGGCAGAGGCCAACGTGAGCTTATCATAGGTGACCGTCAGACAGGTAAAACCGAGATAGCCATAGACACTATAATTAACCAGAAAAATTCTGACGTTATTTGTATTTACGTCGCTATAGGTCAGAAGAATTCTTCTGTTGTAAGCCTTGTGAATCAGTTAAAAAGCGCGGGCGCTATGGATTATACCATAGTAGTTTCAGCGTCGGCGTCAGAATCGGCGCCGCTTCAGTACGTCTCTCCCTACGTCGGCTGCGCTATGGCAGAATACTTCAGAGAGCAGGGCAAGGACGTGCTTATAGTTTACGACGACCTCTCAAAGCATGCTGTCGCATATCGCGCAATGTCTCTGCTTATAAGACGTCCTCCGGGACGCGAGGCGTACCCAGGCGACGTATTCTATCTTCATTCAAGACTTCTTGAACGCGCCGTTTGTATCGCCGATGAATACGGTGGCGGATCTATCACGGCGCTCCCGATAATAGAGACACAGGCAGGAGACGTTTCGGCTTATATACCCACAAACGTTATTTCTATAACCGACGGTCAGATATTCCTCGAAACCGAGCTTTTCCACGCGGGAATTATGCCTGCTATAAACCCCGGCATTTCTGTCAGCCGAGTCGGCGGCTCAGCTCAGCTTAAGGCGATGAAGAAGGTATCGGGCGAGCTTAAGCTGCTCTATTCTCAGTACCGTGAATTGCAGGCGTTCGCTCAGTTTGGAAGCGACCTTGACGCAGATACTAAGGCGAGACTTGCGCTTGGAGAAAGAATTGTTGAAATTCTTAAGCAGAAGCGAAACGAGCCCGTTCGTGTCGGCTGTCAGGTAACTATAGTTTACGCGGTAATCAACGGATACTTAAACGATATACCCGTAAAGCGTGTGCGCGAATATGAGTTAAGCCTCTACGAATATATGGAAAACAAGTATTCCTCCCTGCTTGAAAGATTTGAAAACGGCTTCTTTGACGACTGCGACGTAGAAGAACTAAAAAAAGCGCTTGCCGAATTTAAGGTGTAAAAAATGGGCGCGAATACGAAACAGATAAGAAACCGTATAAAAAGCGTTGATTCCACTCTGCATCTGACGAAGGCTATGGGGCTTGTCGCCTCATCGAAGATACGTCGCGCAATGGAAGCGATGAGTAACGGAAGAAAGTACGAAGATGCAGTAAGAGAAGCGATAGCGCCTATCCTCAACAGCCCTGAGGCGAAAAAAAGCCCCTATATGAGAAAGGGCGAAAATGACAGGCTCTGTCTTATCGTTATAGCAGGGGATAGAGGACTTGCGGGAGGATATAACGCGAATATCTTCCGAGCATTGAGGGAATACGCCGATTACGATATTATTCCCATAGGAAAAAAGGCCTGCGAACGCTTTAAAGGCAAGCTCTTACAGGTAGAGAGCTTCGATTACAGTCAGGCAAAGGAAATTGCGGATAATATCTGCAAAGATTTTTCCGAGAAAAAATACGGCAAGGTTGCAATACTCTGCACGAAATACGTTTCAATGCTTTCACAGGAGGCGTATCTCCGCCAGATCTTTCCGTTAGTACCCACAGAGGAAGAAAAGTCGCATTCAATTATATTTGAGCCCGATGAAATGACCGTCCTTAACACGATGATACCGAGCTACGTCGCGGGTATTCTCATGAGCGCGGTACGCGAAAGCTTCGCCTGCGAGCTTGCGGCAAGACGCTCTGCTATGGACTCGGCGGGAAAGAACGCGCAGGAGATGATAGACACTCTGACGCTCGAATATAACAGAGCGAGACAGAGCGCTATAACTCAGGAAATTACTGAAATCGTCGCGGGCGGCGCCGCCACTTAAAGGAGGAAAAAAAGAATGTCAAGCTTAGCAAAAGGCAGTGTCGCGCAGGTCATGGGACCTGTCGTTGACGTACGCTTTGAAGAGGGCTTTCTGCCTTCGATAAACAACGCTCTCACTATGCAAATAGAGGATAAGTGTCTGACAGTCGAGGTCTCTCAGCATATAGGAGACAATATTGTCAGATGTATCGCCATGTCATCAACAGACGGACTTAAAAGAGGCGCTCCCGTAACCGATACGGGCAGAGCTATAAGCGTTCCCGTCGGCAGAGAGACACTTGGCAGAATTTTCAACGTTTTGGGAGAAACGGTTGATAATAAGCCGTCTCCCGAATTCAAGGAAATAAGAAGCATTCACAGAAGCGCTCCCGATTACAACGAGCTCGCCACCTCTACCGAAATACTTGAGACGGGCATAAAGGTCATAGACCTCATCTGTCCTTACGCAAAGGGCGGAAAAATAGGTCTGTTCGGCGGCGCGGGAGTCGGCAAGACCGTGCTTATTATGGAGCTTATAAACAATATAGCAAAGGAACACGGTGGTCTTTCCGTCTTTACGGGCGTAGGAGAAAGAACCCGTGAGGGAAACGACCTTTACAATGAAATGATGGAGTCGGGAGTTTTAAATAACACCACTCTAGTTTACGGTCAGATGAACGAGCCCCCGGGTGCGAGAATGAGAGTTGCGCTTTCCGGACTTACTATGGCGGAATATTTCCGTGATGACGAAAATCAGGACGTGCTTCTCTTTATTGATAACATTTTCCGTTTTACACAGGCAGGCTCAGAGGTTTCGGCGCTTCTCGGAAGAATGCCGTCAGCAGTTGGCTATCAGCCCACGCTCGCTAATGAGATGGGTATGCTGCAAGAGCGTATCACCTCTACGAAAAAGGGCTCTATAACCTCTATTCAGGCTGTTTACGTTCCTGCCGACGACTTAACCGACCCTGCGCCCGCTACCACCTTCGCGCATTTGGACGCGACGACTGTTCTTTCTCGCGCAATTGCGTCACAGGGCATCTACCCCGCAGTAGATCCTCTTGAATCCAGCAGCCGTATTCTCTCCCCCGAAATTCTCGGCGAAGAGCATTATAACGTGGCGAGAGAGGTTCAGCGAATTTTGCAGAGATATCAGGAGCTTATGGATATTATCGCCATTATGGGTATGGATGAGCTTTCCGACGAGGATAAGACGTTGGTTTCAAGAGCGAGAAAAATCCAAAGATTCCTGTCCCAGCCCTTCCACGTCTCCGAAAAGTTCACGGGCTTTGAGGGCGTTTACGTGCCCCTTTCCGAAACTATCAGAGGCTTCCGAGAGATTATCGAGGGTAAGCACGACGACCTGCCCGAATCGGCCTTCCTGTTTGTCGGCACGATAGAGGACGCTATAAAGAAAGCCGAAAAGCAGGTGTAATATGAAGAGCTTTAAATTGACGATATCCTCACCAAACGGAAACGTCTGGGAGGGGGAAGCCGTCTTTCTTTCGCTTCGTGGCGTATGCGGAGACCTTGCTATTATGGCTGACCATACTCCGTTTATTACTCCCGTCAAGCCCTGCAAGGTAAAAATCGAATTGCAGGACGAAGGCGAAATACACGGCAGCGTAAACGACGGGCTTCTCACCGTAGCGCAAAACTGCGTAACACTGCTCACAGGCACATTTAATTTTGAAAAGCAATAAATTTCCACCACGTATAAAAGGGACTGTCTCAATTTGACAGTCCCTTTTTAAGTAAATACGCGCCCTTCGCTTAATTCGGGGCGCGTACTTTATTAAATTATCTTTTCGGTTTTTTCTTTTGCTTTAAAATCAGTCAATCTTCGTTTCGCCGTACTTGCCGAATTTACCTATCAGCTTGATTCCCATAGTCAGCAGCTCGCGATGAACCTCGCATTCTACCACGTTTATGATAGACGCTCCCTTTTCTTTTATCTTGCTCTCAACGTCACATTCTCCGAATATCTGCTTAATACGGTATTGCGCCGTTTTGACTGCTCTTTCCTTATAATTCTCCTCTATGAAGCCGTCCTTCTTTATTTCCTCGCTTCTTTCAAAGAATCCATCAAGAATTTCTTTATTGTGAGAATATCTCGTTCCGCAGCCGTCTGTCTCTATCGGGATATAATCTATCTTGACTCCGTCCTTTGTCAGATCAAGCGAAACGAGAACGGAGGTTCTCCATTCCTTGATTATCAAAGCGTACGTATTGAAGAGGAAGTTACCCTGTCCGAATACTATCTTCGAGCCTTTATAATCCTCCTGCGCGCCCACGCAGTGAGTATGCTGACACAAAACGAGATCTGCGCCCTTATCCACTATTCTGCGGCAAACCTTACGTAAATAGGGAGAGGGATATCTGTATTCCTCTTTACCGCCGTGGTAAAGCACGATACAATAGTCGACCTGCGCTTTCAGCTCTGCTATGTGGTCAAGGCTGTTCAAGGGATCAAAGCCGTTTGAGCCACAAGAGCCGTAGTCCTCAATCCATGAAAACTCATGCTCGCAGCAGGCGTAAATGCCCACCTTGACTCCGTCTTTTTCAAATATGTAAGGCTTTCTCGCATCCTCTTCGGTAAAGCCGCCGCCCACAAAATCAATACCCGCGTTTTTTAACGTATTGAGGGTAGAAACAAAGCCTTCTCTTCCGTGGTCCATAACGTGATTGTTGGCGATAGTCAAAAGATCTACCGAAAGCGCGTTATAGCCCTTTATAGAAGCGGTAGGAGCCCATATGTTTGCCCCCTCCTTGTTTATGGGAGTAGGCTTGTCGCACAATGCGGTCTCAAGATTGAAAATACGGAAGTCCGCTTTGTCAAGAATTTCCTTCAGCTCGTCTCCGACAAGCGCTCTGCTGTCGCCATCAATAAAAAGATTAACGTCGCTTTCGCTTGGTACGAGGTCTGCACCGATTATAATTTTCATATTTTTCCCTTTCTATCGATTTTTACGATATAAGTTTTATTAACACTGCTTGCTCTTGGCAAACAATAGTTTACATCAATAAAATATTATTCCCAACACGGCAGAAAAAAGAATGAGTAGTATTGGGGATAACGCCTTTTTGCGTATTTTTTTATAAGCATATGAGACTAAAAATACGAGTGTGAAAATAATGACTGCGAAAATATCGAAATTCAGCTTGTCGGACGCAAGCGAAACGCTAAAAAATACGTCTAAAGCCATAGTAACAGCCGTTCCGAGAATAAGACCGACTATAACGGGGCGTATGCCCTTTAAGGTATGCTGTACGCTTTTATATTTAATGAAGTTGCGAATGAGAGAGGCGATTATAAGAATGATAACAAACGACGGAAGCACCATTCCGAGTGTCGCCGCAAGTGAGCCGAGAATCCCACCCTGCGATGAGCCGACAAAGGTAGCCATATTTATGGCTATAGGGCCGGGAGTGGATTCCGCGACTGCGATAAAATTCATAAACTCCTCTTCGCTCAGCCATAGGTTTGTCAGGCATTTTTCACGAACAAGAGAGATCATAGCGTAGCCTCCGCCAAAGGAGACCGCGCCTATTTGCAAAAAGGTGAGAAACAATTTAAGATATATCATTGCTTATCCCCCTTTTCCTCTTGCCGTTTTATTCTTTCGCGCGCAAATGAAACGCAGTAGCTTACAATTCCTATAAGGGCGCCTATCAGAATATAAAAGACGGTAGAAAATTTTACAGAAAAGAGAGAAAAGACAATAAGGCAAGCGAAAGAGACGAGAAAAACAATGACCGAAAGCGGCTTTTTCTCCAGCTTTTTAAACATTTTAACTCCCGCGTTGAGAATTAAAAATACAACGCACGCCTGTATTCCTTTAAATGCGGAAGCGACAACCGTAAGGGAAAGAAAAGCATCGAAGAACAAAGAAATGAGGTATATTATTACAAACGAGGGAATACACACGCCGAGTGTAGCCGCCACTGAGCCTAAAACGCCTACAGTCTTATATCCTATATAAGTCGCGCTGTTTATAGCTATAGGTCCGGGCGTCGATTCGGAAATGGTTATCAGGTCCATAAACTCGTCATGCGAAAGCCAGCCATTACGCTCGACGAATTCCCTTTCAAGAAGCGCTATCATCGCGTAGCCGCCGCCAAAGGTGAAGAGCCCTATTTTAAACATTGTGACAAAGAGGGATAACGCCCTTTTAATTTTCTTTGCTTCCATACCTTTTCCTTGCATTTTTTCTTTCAAATTATGTTATCAAATTATGCCGTTTTTTTATGTAACTCGGTCACAAAAAAGGCTTGACTTTTTAGCATTATACGTATATAATTATATATACAAAACGTCAAGCGCAGAAAAATGAAAGGCAACGCATTCCGTTTGGTTATAAAAATGAACGATTTGTCTTTATATCTAAAAAAGCTCCCCTTTTACGATCATCTGACCGATGGCGAAAAAGCGCTTATTATCAGCAACTGGTCGCAAAGGAATTACAAAAAGGGGCAGCTTATATACAGCCGCTCGGACGAGTGTCTCGGACACGTTCTTATGTGCTCGGGCACGGTTCGCTGTTATATTAACTCTAAAGAAGGCAGAGAAATTACCCTGTTTTGTCTATCGCCCGACGACACCTGTGTTCTGTCTGCCGCCTGCGCAATTACCCGTCTCCCCTTCGACACTCAAATGTCGGCGGTGAGCGACGCTTCTCTGCTCGTCATAAATTCAGGCGTTTTCAAAAGACTCGCAGAGCAGAACGTCCACGTAAAATGCTATATGTATGAGCTTCTTACAAATCATTTCTCCTATGCTATGGGCGCTATGCAACAAATCATTTTTATGGGATATGATAAGCGCTTGGCGGTCTTTCTGCTCTCCGAGCTTGAAAAAAGTGAAAATCACGAAATAAAAATGACGCACGAGCAGATAGCTCAATACACAAACTCGGCGCGAGAGGTCGTGGCGAGAATGCTTAAGCGCTTCTCGTCAGATGGCATAGTCGAATACAGGCGCGGAGTGGTCACTGTAAAAAACGCAGGCGCATTGAAAAACCTTGCAAAAAGCTGACAACTTAAGTTTACTTTAAAAACGGCAATTCAACCAAGCGGTATAAATTGCCGTTTTCTTTCTTTTATTTTACTATTCAGAGCTGCTTCAAGGCGTCTAAATATTTACAAGCCGCAAGAGATGCAACGGCTCCGTCGGAAACTGCGGTAGTAACCTGTCGGATTTCTTTTTTGCGACAGTCGCCTGCTACAAATATTCCCTTTGTTTCTGTAACGCAGCTTTCCGTATAATCGGCATATCCGCCTTTATTCAAATTGAGAACGTTTGAGAAGCATTCATTCTGAGGCACAAGACCTATTGCCACGAACATTCCGTCAAGCTTAAGCTCATAGCTCTTTTCGGAATCTTTTACGATAATTCCCTCGAAAGCATCATCGCCCAGAATTTTATCTACGACAGTTCCGAGAATTACTTCTATATTCTGCTTCTTCTCAAGCTGAGCGCAGAGCGCCGCTTCTCCCGTAAGAAAATCGAGATTCTGAAGCACATAGACCTTTTCAGCAAGCTCGGAAAGCTGCAATGCTTCCTGCAAGGCAGAGTTTCCGCCGCCTATAACCGCTACGGTCTTATCTCGGAAGAAGGCGCCGTCGCAAACGGCGCAGAAGGAAATGCCGTCGCCTATAAATTTGTCCTCGTTTTCAAGTCCAAGACGGCGATGGCGCGCGCCCGTCGCTATTATAACGGCTTTACATTCAAAGTCTCCTGCGTCGGTTACTACGGTCTTGATTTCTCCGTCCTTTATTTCCTTCGCCTCGCAAAACTCGAAATCAACGCCCTGAGTGAGCGCCTGTTCTACAAGCTTTTCGGCAAATTCATTTCCTGTAACGCAAGAAAATCCCGGAATGTTTTCAACCTTTGGTGAAAAGGTTATCTGTCCGCCGAATGCTGCCTTTTCAAGCACGGCAACCGTCTTATTCGCCCGTCTTGCATATATTGCGGCGCACAGCCCCGCAGGGCCGCCGCCTATTACAATTATATCGTACATATTGACCTCAAATTAAAGAATAGCCTTTATTGCGCCAACTCCCGCATATTTTTCCACCTTGCCGCCCGAAACAACAACAAGAGTGGGGGCCTGCTTTATACCGAGCGCCGTAGCTAATTCTGCGTTATCCGAAGCTAACAGCTCGTTATACTTATATCCCGCCTTATCAAGCATTGTGTGAGCTATTTTACAGTTAGGGCAGGTAGCTGAAACGAAGAGATAGCTTCCGTCAGAAAGAGGCGCGCCTTCAGCTTTTGAGTCAGATTTGCAGTCGCTTTCTTCCACGCGACCAAGATCTCTGTTGAGAGCGTTTTCATCTACTACGTATTCTTTTCTCTCTTTATATTCCTGAGACTTACCTGTGTTCCAGTTTCCGACAGGACGGTAATAGCCTGTTATACGGCTATAGACCTCAGTTTTCTCGTTACATTCGGGACAAACCGTCTGCTCGCCCTCCAAGTATCCGTGATTCTTACATACGGAATAAGTGGGCGAAAGAGTGTAATAAGGAAGCTTGTAATTCTCCGCTATCTTACGCACAAGTCTTGCGGCAGATTTCCAGTCGGGAAGCTTTTCGCCGAGGAATGCGTGGAATACTGTACCTGACGTATAAAGTGTCTGAAGCTCGTCCTGAATATCAAGCGCCGAGAAGATATCGTCGGTATAGCCGACAGGCAGGTGGCTGCTGTTCGTATAATAAGGAACGTCAGATATTTCAGACGCTGTAATTATATCGGGATATCTTGCTACGTCGTGCTTAGCAAGTCTGTAGGACGTGGACTCTGCGGGGGTTGCTTCAAGGTTGTAGAGGTCGCCGTATTTTTCCTGATAATCGGAGAGACGCTCTCTCATGTGGTTCAGCACGTCCTTCGTGAAGTCCTGAGCTTCCTTCTCGGTTAAGTTCTTCTTTATCCATTTAGCGTTAAGACAAGCCTCGTTCATACCTACAAGACCTATAGTCGAGAAGTGGTTAGCGAACGTGCCGAGATATCTCTTTGTATAAGGATAAAGTCCCTCGTCAAGCAATTTTGTAATAACGTCTCTCTTAATCTTAAGAGAACGTGCCGAAATATCCATCATCTTGTCGAGACGCGCGTAGAAATCAGCTTCATCAGTCGCAAGATATGCAATTCTCGGAATATTTATGGTTACAACGCCGACAGAGCCCGTGCTTTCGCCGCTTCCGAAGAAGCCGCCCGACTTTTTACGAAGCTCTCTCAAGTCGAGTCTCAGACGGCAGCACATACTTCTGACGTCGCTCGGCTCCATATCGCTGTTTATATAGTTAGAGAAATAGGGAGTTCCGTATTTTGAGGTCATCTCGAAGAGAAGCTTATTGTTCTCTGTCTCTGACCAGTCAAAGTTTTTGGTTATTGAATAGGTGGGGATAGGATACTGGAAGCCCCTGCCGTTAGCGTCGCCCTCTATCATAATTTCAATGAAGGCCTTATTTACAAGATCCATTTCCTTCTGGCATTCGCCATAGGTAAAGTCCTGATCCTCGCCGCCTACTATAGCGGGAAGGTCCTTAAGGTCTGCGGGCACGGTCCAGTCAAGAGTAATGTTGGAGAATGGCGCCTGAGTACCCCAACGGGACGGTGTATTTACGCCGTAGATAAAGGACTGAATGCACTGCTTAACCTCCTTGTAGGACAAATTGTCTATCTTTACAAAGGGCGCGAGATACGTGTCGAAGGAAGAAAATGCCTGCGCGCCTGCCCACTCGTTCTGCATAATACCGAGGAAGTTTACCATCTGGTTGCAAAGTGTGGAAAGGTGACTTGCGGGCGAGGAGGTTATCTTGCCGGGAACACCGCCAAGTCCCTCTTTAATAAGCTGCTTCAAGCTCCAGCCCGCGCAATAGCCCGTAAGCATAGAAAGGTCGTGAATGTGAATGTCGCAATTTCTGTGCGCGTTGCTTATTTCGGGGTCGTATACCTCGGAGAGCCAATAGTTCGCGGTAATAGCGCCCGAGTTAGAGAGGATAAGACCGCCGACAGAATAAGTAACGGTAGAGTTTTCCTTAACTCTCCAGTCAAGCGAATTTACGTAGTTGTTGACCGTCTCCTTGTAGTCAAGGAAGGTGCTCTTCAAATTACGAAGCTTTTCTCTCTGCTTTCTGTAAAGAATATAAGCCTTGGCAACTCCGTCGTAGCCGCCCTGAATCAAAACAGACTCAACGCTGTCCTGTATATCCTCGACAGCAACGTGTCCGTCCTTGATCTTAGGTAAAAAATCTGCCGAAACCTTCAATGCCAAAAAATCAATAATATTGTCAGTGTACTCCGTGTTTGTGGCTTCAAAAGCCTTTTTCATCGCGCCTGCTATTTTCGCAATATCGAATTCCGCGATTTTGCCGTCTCTTTTAATGATCTGATACATCTTTTCTTCTCCTGTTTTGTAGTATTATATTTATTTTTAATTATATTCTTCTTTGTTATATTCCTCTTATTTCGGCGCGCTTTACGTACAAAGCCGCTGTGTCAAGAAATTCTTTCATTTCCTCGGGTGAAAACTCACTGAGTCCGCTTGGCGCTATGATATCGTCGGTAACCTTATATTGCTGTAAAAAGTATTTCTCCGCGCCTCTTATCCATTCAAAAAGCTCTTTCATGCTTTTTTCTGTGTGTATGCCCTTGACGACGGTTGTTCTGAATTCGTAATTCGCCACGCCCGAAAGCAAAAGCTCTTTCGCGCGCTCTATCGCGTCCATATCAAGCGAGACGTCTCCCGTCGCTTTCGCGTACTCGCTCGGAGAATTTTTAATATCCATAGCGACGTAATCAACGAGCCGATCTTCAATAAGCTGCCGTAGCATTTCGGGGTTCGTTCCGTTTGTATCTAACTTGATCTGATATCCAAGCTCTTTTATTTTTTCGAAAAATTTTGGAATATCAGCGTGCAAAAGGGGCTCGCCGCCCGTCACGACGACGCCTTCAAGAATTCCCTTTCTGCGCAGAAGAAATTCAAGAGCTTCTTCTTCGCTCAAAAAATCCGATTCTCCGCATACAAGAGAAGCGTTATGACAGAAGGGACATCTGAAATTGCAGCCCTTAGTAAATACTATGCAGGCAACGAGCGACGGAAAGTCGAGCAATGTCAGTTTTTGTATTCCCGCGAGCTTCATTTCACTTCTCCTTTTTTTGAGGCTGTGAAGCCATTATAGCATATCTTGTTATGATTGTCAATAGGAAATACTATATATTGTGTTTATTTTTAAAAATTTTTTTGAGACCAAGTCACATTCACTTTCTCTATTATATAATAAAATATACTCATAAGGGGGCTAAAAATAATGAAAATAAGCTTAAATGAAAACGAAGAAATAGTAAAAGCTGTCAAGGAGGGACTTCTGCGAACCGGCGGATACTGCCCCTGCGTAAGAGAAAAAACCGAAGACACAAAATGTATGTGTAAACAATTCAGAGAACAGATTAAAAATCCCAATTTTGAGGGATACTGTCACTGTATGCTCTACTACAAATCAAAATAATTGTATTAAAAGGATAAAAAAGGAGAAAAATATGTCAGAGCTTAAAATAACCAGAGACAATTTTGAAAGCGAAGTCTTAAACTCAGAAAAGCCCGTATTGCTCGACTTCTACGCCGACTGGTGTGGCCCCTGCAAGATGATAGCGCCCATAGTTGCCGAAATTTCAGAAGAACGCGCCGACATAAAGGTAGGCAAGGTAAACGTCGATGACGAAAGCGAGCTTGCCAATATGTTCAGAATCAGCAGTATTCCCGCTATTATTATAGTAAAGGACGGAAAAATATCAAATCAGTCTATAGGCTATCGCTCAAAGGAAGAGCTTTTGAAGCTTTTGGTTTAATAAAGAATTATATATTATATAAAGGAGAAAAAATGAAAAAATTCAAATGTCTGGTGTGCGGTTACGTTTTTGAAGCGGAGGACGACAAGGAGCCCGAATGTCCGCTTTGCAAAGCAAAAGGCGACAAGCTTGAAGAAATTAAGGAGGATAAAAAAATGAGCAAATACGCAGGCACAAAAACAGAAAAGAACTTGATGGCAGCTTTCTCGGGAGAATCAGAGGCAAGAAACAAATACACATATTTTGCTTCTGTCGCAAAGAAGGAAGGCTATGAGCAGATTTCCGCGCTCTTTTTAAAAACAGCGGAAAATGAAAAGGAACACGCAAAGCTGTGGTTCAAGGAGCTTAACGGAATAGGCGACACGTCTGAAAACCTGCTTCGCGCGGCAGAGGGCGAAAATTACGAATGGACAGATATGTACGAGGGCTTCGCAAAGACAGCCGAAGAGGAGGGCTTTACCGAGCTCGCGAAGAAATTCCGTCTCGTCGCAGCAGTCGAGAAGCACCACGAGGAGAGATACCGCGCGCTTCTTAAGAACGTTGAGACAGCCACCGTATTTGAAAAGAGCGAGGTCAAGGTCTGGGAATGCCGTA
>JAZQGJ010000049.1:0-1502 GCA_045539995.1 Eubacteriales bacterium | reverse complement strand
GCCAATGCCGCAGGTGCAGACTGCTGACCAATTATTAGTCTTTTTTTCAAAGACGAACTGCTCGGTTCTTCTCATAGAGCCGACAACTCGCCACTCAAGCTCCTCGAGAATTCTATGCTTTATAAACTCATCAAGTCTGTTCTCGAGGAGAAGATAGACAAGAGAGAGCGAAAGCGCTGTTTCTGAGGCAAAAAGGTCAAGATTCGCACGGTCCCCGTCAAGTATCGGGCCAAAGTGGGCAGGTATGCACCAGCTATACTCGTTACAAATTGAGAAAAGCTGGTCTTCTACCCGTGAGAAATATTTTTCCTCCTCGGGATAGATAAGCGAGAGAAAGGTTGCCGCCATAAGCTGCTGACGTGCCCCGAAATAGTTGTGTTCAAGGCGTCTGCCCGATTTATAAAACTCGGTCCAGTCGCTGTATCTTAAGCTGTTCGGGGGAGTGCTTTCACATTCCTCCTCCCAACGCTGAAGATACCTCTCTCTGAAGGTTTTATAGATATCGTTTTCTCTTATATTTTGCCAAAATTCAGCCGTCGTGGCTTTGCCTAGAAGATTCATAGCCGTTCTCCTGAAGAAAAGGGACGCCTAGCCGCGTCCCCAATATTTTTACTCGGCGAGCTTATACTCGCAGGTGAATGCCTCCTTTGATGCAGGCTGTATGCGGTAGAGCACAGCATCGCCGGGAGCAGGGTTAATGGGAAGTGTGGATATAGCACATAGGCTACACTTTGCCTACCGTCCTCGCGACTGACGAGGTATAGCCGAAGAGAGTCGAACGCATACGCCCTTCTGCGAGCAATTTTTGCGTCTTTCGCCAAATCTCGTCTTGCAAGATCGGCATCTTGCTTCAACTCGCTTTGACTAAATCCATCAAAAATTTCAGCGCCGGAGGGTGCTTTGCAGTTTTGAGTGAACAAATATTTTGCAGATGCAAAGAGAAAATGCGCAGTAATATAAGATATTGCAAGCATTTTATCTGCCGCAGATGCGGATATTTGTCACACAAAACCGTATGAGTTCGGCTCTCTTCGGCTATAACAATCTAAGATTGTTTAAAATTACACAGTACTGATTATAGCATAACCGGAAATTAAAGTCAACAATAAATCTTGTTTTGGCAACAAAATATATTGATATTCGTAGGGTATGAAGCATTTTAAACCGATTATGTCGTGGACGGGTGTCAAAAATGATATTATACTTTCGTCGGGTGTCGGGTCTGCAAAAATCGACAGGAAAAAGAAAAAATAGGGGGACGTGAGACAGTTTTTGAGCAGCTTTTGAGTAAAAAAGCCACATTTTTAAGGATTTGTGACTAAAGCTCTTGACTTTCTGAAAATTTAGGACTATAATGGGGGCAATAAGCATAATTTTACGTGTATCCGTATAGGCGTGCTTAAAACCCTTAGTATCTTACAAGCCTCGGCTTTATAGATAAATTTTTTGAAAGGAGCAAAATCAAAATGGCAAAAAGGAGAAACAAGTCGGAGGCCAAGCGG
>JAZQGJ010000048.1:0-1744 GCA_045539995.1 Eubacteriales bacterium | reverse complement strand
CGGCAACCGTCAAGATGACGTCCAATGGGAGAAGATGCGTCGTTTTCCTTGGGTGCATCTGCTACATTCTCAACATATACAACCTCAAAAGGTTTTTCGTAAACACGAGCCATAAAGTTAAAGTCGAACTCTCTTGCACCGCCTACTCTGTAATCGTCTGCAATGCGCTCATAGATATATTTAGAGCCTGCCACATATACCTTAAAACCGCCCTTTGCCCAAAGGAGGGTTTTAATAATTCTTTCCACGATTCCGTAGTTTTCTTCGTCGTGACCTGTGTTTTCCTTGTACACATCAAGCTTATATACAGCCATAAGTCCGCCGTTTCTTTCAACAGAAATTACCACGGGCTGATTTTCTGCTTTCGCTACAGCTGCTTTAAAGTCATTGATGACTTTGACAATAGGCATAAATTTCGGTTCAAGTTTTGCTATCATAATTATTCTCCTTTATTCAGCCGATGAGAACCAGGTCCCATAAGCCGTAAATTTGTTAAATTTTTATTCTTTAAATTTGTCGTCCTCGTAAGGCGACAGCCTAACTTCGTCCTCCGCATTAAAAATCTTGAAAATTTTCCTGCGTTTAAGGTCGAAGAGTTTTAAAATAAGAAATTTTGTTTCAGACAAAGAAATTCCGAGAATAATACGATTGTATATTTGCAGGAATTTCTGCAGTATAGGGCGAAATTACTATTTTAAAACCATAAGGCGTTCGACTTCGGAGTGCCTCATAATTTTTCTCCGCACTGCGGACAGTATTCGGTGTCATCCTTTACAACCGTGTCGCAGTTTTTACAAAACTTGTGTCTTTCCTTATATTCCTGAAACATATTCTTTTCAGGAAGCTTTGCACCGCACTCGGTACAGAAGCTTTCTGTTGAAGGTGATGCGCGTCCGCAGGATTTGCAAACCTTCAGTCTTTTCATAGCACGGGGACCGAAACCGTATTCGTCCATACTTTCCTGCCGTACCTGTTCCGCTAAAATCAGTCTCATTCTTCATACCTCCTCATAGCGCAGAGCCGAGCCGCAGCTTGTGCAAAATGTATCAGATATTGAAACCTTGCTTCCGCAATGTCTGCAAAACTTCGGCGGGTTCTCCCAGGGGGAGCAGTCAACACACATAAAAGTATCTGCGTTATACATTGCATCGCATACGAACCGTCCGCATTTTTTGCATCTGCTGATTTCCGGCTTTGCAATTTCCCATGCTCTTTTTAATCTTTCCTCCGGTGTGCCGCCCTCGATCGGTTCGGTTAGAAAAACTCTCGCTCCCGATAAATCGCAGAAAAAGCTGTACCGATTTCCGTTTATGATTTTATAAGAAGCAATTTTCTCCGGCATACGCATCCTCCTTTCAGAAAATTCTTGCTTAGAAAAGTAACAAATTTTTCTAAAGTATTGAATTTTTCAACATTATCTGATATAATATAAATAATCAGAATTGGTAAGGTGAATCGGAAAATGATTTTTTGATATACTTTACAAGCTCAATTATACATATTTTTTTACCTTTGTCCTCACCCCAAAATGCCAAAAGGATGGGAAAAATCAAAAAAATTAAAAAAATTTTCTCAAAAGGGTGAGAAAAAGGGTGGGAAATTAGAAAAATTTGGTAAAGGGGACATATTTTTATGCGAAAATTAACGGCACTCATTCTCACGGGAATTTTAATCACATTTTCACTTGTCGGCTGCGGTCAAAATACAAGACTTAATCCAAGCAGCCCGACGACCTTATCCATCT
>JAZQGJ010000047.1:0-4951 GCA_045539995.1 Eubacteriales bacterium | reverse complement strand
CAAAACTATCGTCAGGAAATGCAAAAATCGTTGTTATTTGTGATGATGAAATATTGGAATATATTGAGTTTGGTCAGGAAAAAACTCTCACTTATAATGTTATAGGTGAGCATATTTACTCAGTAAAGATACTTGCAGAGGAAGCTGAACTCGAGATTGTGATCGAACGTGAAATAAATTAATAATAAAAGAGCCCAACTTGATTGGGCTCTCAAGTGAAACAACTCCGAATGGGGAGACCTGCTGACAAGTTATAACGGTACGGCCATTACATATGATGAAATAGGCAATCCTCTGACCTACTATAATGGAATAAGATATGGTTTCTCTTGGGAAGGCAGAAGGCTTATTAGTGCTAATAAAGGCACTAAAGCAATGACCTTCACCTACAACGATGAAGGGCTGAGAACAA
Organism: Eubacteriales bacterium; assembly: GCA_045539995.1. GTDB lineage: Bacteria > Bacillota > Clostridia > Oscillospirales > CAG-272 > UBA1740. The sequence goes on along the minus strand of JAZQGJ010000047.1, from coordinate 4,539 downwards.
GCAAGACGGTTAATGGCGCGACTACAACCTATCTGTATGACGGCAGTAGACTCATTAGTGGGTATTATTCATCCAAGCCAAAATTTACAGGTGAACTTACCGTTAGAAATTGGTTGGCTGGAAAATCTTTTGAATTTCCAATTCGTTACGGATGGTCTATATATTATAGATTTGGAGGAAAAATCGTGAAAAAAATACCTTCTTATGATGATTTACTTGAACTTTTTTTAGATGGAGTAGAAAAAACAAAAAACATTGATTATTTGGATAAAAGTTCAATTAAAAAAAGCAATAGAGGTGTAGACGAGTACAGAAAAGCTGCTAAGAAAATTGGAGAGTTGTATCCAGAAAATGTTGGCAAATTTTCTATTTTACTTAGTTCTAATGATGTACAAATAAGAGTGTGTTGTGCAATTTGTATGATAGAAATGATGCCGTGTTCAGTTGAACAACAAGCCAAAGCATATTCGGTTGTAAACGAATATTATAACTTATATGCTGACGACGCAGAAAAAATGATGGTTGAGGTATGGTTAAAGGAACATAGAAACATCTAATAAAACGTTTTAAAAATTATTACGATTTATTAGTCCGTTTAGGAGAATTTTATGATAAAAACATATTGGACACTATTTATATTAGGTGGGCTAGGCATTATTCTTTCGATTTTAATGATTCTGATTGTAGCAATTGGCTTTTCAAAGGGTAGGCTCAGCAAGACATACTTTGTTGTAACGTTGACGGTTTTGCTTCTTCCTATTCTTCTTGCTGCGAACTTGCTTATTTCTTGTATAAAGGATTTCAAATATGTTTCTGACGGTTGTTATTTTGAAGAAAATGCAACAGTTGTTGAGTTCACTTACGTAAAGCAACATCTTGACGGCAACGGTCAAACGCAGTATTCACAGCCTAAATTTTACCTCGAGGAAAAGGACGAATATATTGTTCTGAATGTTGCGAATGTAGAAATTGGCAAAAAATATAGAATTAGATATTTGCCAAACACCAAAATATGTGAAATTGTCTCTACAATTCAATAAAAATAAAGTAAAAACAAATCCATCACCACGGGTAAAACCGTGGTGGTGAGGATAAGCTTTTTCCGACTCCCAGTGGGGCGACCTGCTGACAAGCTATAACGGTACGGCAATTACATATGATGCAATTGGCAATCCTCTGACCTACTATAATGGAAGCGCTTACACCTTCACTTGGGAAGGCAGAAGGCTTGTTGGAGCAGAAACAGCTACCAAAAAAATGTACTATTGTCCATAAACTATTTGGAGGTTCATATGAGTAAAAAGAAAATTTCCTTATTGCTTTCTCTTTGTGTGTTAGTAATATTTATCTTTTCTTCGTGTACTACTAAATCAACATACAAATTCATTAAAGAAAAGGAAAGTATCATTGGCATACATATTTCTACAATTCACTTTGATAATGAATCTATGACATTCTACACTAATGATGTTAAAAAAGTGGGTGATGTCGATACGTTTTTACAAGAATTTTCTGAAATCGATTGTTATGTTTGGTGGGGAGATCCTGTTGGGTTGTATCCTGAATTAGAAGGTGAGTATGTCATTAAGGTTTTGTATTCAGATGATGAATATGAGTTGATTCATTGGAACGGTCAAGCAAAGCATATACCAAATGAAGGCAATAAAAATTACATTGGAAATCGTGTATTTGATGAAAAACAATTTGATGAATTTATTGAGAAATATCTGAATTAACACATGAACTACCAAAGTGCAGTTCTTGATGATTTGAAAAAACGTTATCACAATTGGAAAACGTGGGATAAAGAATAGTTTTCTCCTCTCTCCAATATACCACCACGGGTAACACCGTGGTGGCTTAATTGTTTTTTGACCTTGACAAAAATTCCTTGATATGATAACATAAAATAAAAGAGGGGTTTATCAATTGTTTTTTTTGTTATGATAGCAGAATAATTTAAATAAACCACCATACTCTGACAAGCGAGAAGGAGATACATTATGCTTGATATCAAAGGATTTATTTCATCAAATTGGGTGATCTTCACCTGTGCGGCGGCAATCGTGCTGGTAGTCATTATTGTATTCAGCCTTGTCGGTTGCTCGTCAGGAGCATCGGGAGGTGAGGATTTTTCCATAGATAGCCTGTCTGACGAGGAGATAATTCATAAGCAAAATGCGACCACCTTCGCTTCATCGATAAAATATAATAAGGGTGAAAAAACCGGTGTTGTCGGAGCATCTAAATATGAGGACTCTGACAAGGTTGAGTTCAGCTGCAAGAAGATAAACGGAATCAAACGTATTTCTGCTACTAAGGTTGCAGAAGGCTCTACCTTAACGTTAAGGATCTCATCGACTCTTAAATCGGGAAATGCGAAGATCGTTATTATATCAAAGGAGCAAATAGTTGAATATATCGAGTTCGGTGAGGACGTGACTCTCACCTATGAGGCAGACAGCGAGTGCATCTTTTATGTGAAGATTCTAGCCGAGGATGCCGAGCTGAAAATCACCGTTGAGCGCGAAATAAGTAAATAATAGTTGTCATTATATGGCATTAGGAGACAATTTTTATGAAAATGTCTAAGCTTTTTACAACGATTTTTGATGAAGAACTAAAATCACGCGGCTTCAAAAGAAAGGCGAAGTTGTATTACCGACTGAATGGTGATATTTTGCAAGGGGTTGTCATCAAAGCTATAAATCCATACTCAATACATTTTTACTCTGCGCCATACTGGATGGAAAACATACAGGTCGAATTGTTTCCTCTTTACAAAGGATATTGGGCAGAAAACGGTGTCTCAATTAGTCCTTGGTGCGCCTATTATCGCGAGGAAAACGAGCAGTTTAATATTGATATTATGAATATTTGCTTTACACTCGCTAAAAATTATGTTTTGCCTTTTTTGGATCAAATTAACGACCTTGATTCTTATATTGATAATTGTGTGCCAAACTGGACGGGAATCGGTACAGAATTTAACAGCTGTGCTTTTGAAATCAGGCCGGGAGAGGTTGATGAAAAGTATTCATATATAAATGATTTTCCAATTAATATGGTTTGTCACATTTGGGATAATCTCTATACTTATTCTGCATTTCTGAAATACGCTTGCATCAAGGGAAATCTTCAAAAGGGATATGATTTACTGGAAGAAAAGGTCTCCCTTCTGCCTTCCTCGTGGTGCAGTAAAGATTCTGTACAAAACAGATATATGGAATTTATGATAGATGATGGTCTAACGAGAGCAGAACGGTATTTAGATGAGCGCCGATCTATAATGCTACCTCGCCTTCGCGACGAGCTTGGGCTTGATACCTTCAACTTGTAATAAAATCCCACCTACGTCTATAAACTTTTTAACATTTTAGCCACCATAGACAAGCTATGGTGGCTTTTTGTTTATTATTTCATCAAAAGCTATTGAATTTTCATTTATTATATGGTAAAATAATATATTATTACTATAAACTCCCGTGGAGAAGAAAACATGAAAAGACAGCTTATTAGAGAAATTTACGAAAGCCCCGAGAGCTTTGGCGGCAAGACTGTTACCGTCGGCGGTTGGGTAAGAAACCTCAGAGATTCCAAGGCGTTTGGATTTATTGACCTGAACGATGGCTCTTATTTCAAGAGTGTGCAGGTGGTTTTTGAGCGCGATAAAATAAATAACTACGATGAGATCGCAGGTCAGAACGTTGGCGCGGCTCTTGTTGTGACGGGAGTGCTTACACTTACCCCCGGCGCAAAGCAGCCCTTCGAGCTTAAAGCTACCGAGATCGCAGTTGAGGGCACATCTACCCCCGACTATCCTCTCCAGCCCAAGCGTCACACAGTAGAGTTCCTTCGTGAGCAGGCATACCTCCGCCCCAGAACAAATCTGTTCTCGGCAGTATTCAGAGTTCGCTCTGAGGTTGCTTTTGCAATTCACGATTTCTTCCACAGCCGTGGCTTTGTATACGTTCACACCCCCATCATCACTTGCTCGGATGCAGAGGGCGCGGGCGAGATGTTCCGCGTGACTACTCTTGACGTTGACAATCCTCCTCGCCATGAGGACGGCAGTGTTGACTGGTCGCAGGACTTCTTCGGCAAGAGCGCAAACCTTACCGTTTCGGGTCAGCTTGAAGGCGAGACCTATGCTATGGCGTTTGGAAATATCTACACCTTTGGTCCTACCTTCCGCGCAGAAAACTCCAACACCGCTCGTCACGCGGCAGAGTTCTGGATGATTGAGCCCGAGATTGCATTCGCAGATCTTAACGACGATATGCAGCTTGCTTGGGATATGATCAAGCACATTATTAATCACGTTATGGACAAGTGCCAGGCAGAGCTTACCTTCTTCAACCAGTTCGTTGACAAGGGACTTCTGGAGCGCCTTACCGCGCTTCGCAATGCCGATTATGCAAAGGTGACCTACACCGAGGCTATTGAGGTGCTTACAAAGTCTAAGGCTGATTTCAAGTTCCCTGTATATTGGGGTGTTGACCTCCAGACCGAGCATGAGAGATACCTCACCGAGCAGGT
>JAZQGJ010000046.1:0-8252 GCA_045539995.1 Eubacteriales bacterium | reverse complement strand
AAAAAAGAAGATTTTATGACTAAAATATCAAGATATACAGATTTTTCACTTAGACCCTCAAAAGGCTTCAGAATGGAAATATTTTCGGATAAAAACGGATACAAAACAATAACGGTTTATGACGTTAAAAATATAGAAAATTACACGGAAAATTGTGTCATTTTAAATACAGAAAAGGAAAGCTTGATTTTTTCAGGAAAAGAGCTTGAATGCTTGACTTATGCAAGCGGAGCTATGGAAATACGTGGGGAAATGAAAAAAATTGATTTTATAAAAAAAGAAGGTGGCGACAATGTATAAGCTCTTTCAGTATTTTATAGGATACAGAAAAATGACCTTTAGAGTAGAGGATACAGAAAAAATATATAATTTTTTGTTCAAATATAAGATAGCAAACTGGGGTTATTTTTCGGCAGAAGAAGTTTCTTGCCTTTACATATCAAATATAGATTACAAATATTTGAGCAGCATAAAGGACGCGTTGGATATAGAAATAGAAGTAAGCGAAGCGCTTGGCTTGCCTAAAATTTTGAATAAATACAAAAAGAGGAAAGGACTCTTGTTAGGAATGTTTCTTTTTTCTTTAGTTTTGATTCTATCCTCTTTGTTTGTTTGGGACGTCAGAGTTATAGGCGCGTATACTCAAAACGAAAACGAAATAATTGAAAACTTAAAAAACGAGGGCTTACATATAGGTACTTTTATTCCTAAAATAAAGAGCACCGAAATATGTAACAGCTATATTATGAAATATGATAATATTGCCTGGATGAGTATAAATACGAGAGGAAACGTAGTAAACGTAGAAATAATAGAAAGCGAAAATTCTCAAAAGGGGGATGGTAATGCAATAGGTAAAAAATATGCTAATCTTGTTGCCTGCGAGGATGCAGTGATAGAAGAAATCAATCCGTCGAGAGGGCAAGTTGTTACTCTTGTCGGAAAAACTGTAAAAAAAGGCGATCTTCTGATAAGCGGCGTGTATGAATCTCCTCGTAAATATAGTTTTGTGTATGCGTCAGGCAACGTTTACGGTAGAGTAAATAGAAGTATTACCGTCAATATTCCGTATAAACAGACCGTAAAAGAGTATAAAAAATCAAAACTATTGAATTTTTCTATAAAATTTTTCAATTTTCAAATAAATATTTACAGATATAGTGGAAAAATGCCTACAAAATATGATACAATATATAAGAGAGAAGAAATTATTCTCTTTGACAAGGTAAAGCTTCCTGTTTATATAGTGAGCGATAGGTGTTATGAATATGTCGAAAGCGAAATTTCGCTTTCAAGCGAGGATGCTGTAAAGCTCGCCTTTTCGCGTCTTAAGTCAGAGCTTGCCGCAGCCACAATTGACTGTGAGCTTGTATCAAAAAGCATTACAGGCGAATTTACCGACTCGTCTTACGTTTTAAGTTGTGATGCTGAATGTATTAAAAACATAGCGGTGCCATTAGAGTTTGAAGTTAATTAAAAAAAGAAGGAAATGTTATGTCTGAAAAAATTGTGTACACATCGTCTGTTGCCGAAACTTCTTCTATTTTTGGAACGTTTGATATAAACGTCAAAAGGATAGAGGATAAGTTTAACGTTAAAATTTCAAATCATAGCGGCGGCTCAGATTCGGGAGATGCCATAATCGTATCAGGTGAAGCCGTAAACGTAGAGAAAGCAGCTTCGGTCATTGAATATTTAAAAAGAATGACTGTGGCGGGAGACGTTATTGCAGACCAAAGCGTAGATTACGTTATAGATATGATAAGCGAAGGCAGAGGCGAGGATCTGAACGATTTTGAAAACAATATCATTTGTATAACGAGTAAAGGAAAACCTATCAAAGCAAAAACCGTAGGTCAGAAAAGATATATAGACGCAATAAAGAACAATACAGTCACCTTTGGCGTTGGACCTGCGGGCACGGGAAAAACCTTTTTGGCGGTTGCAATGGCTGTAGAGGCATTGAAAAGCAAACAGATAAACAGAATAATTTTAACGAGACCTGCGGTTGAGGCGGGAGAAAAGCTCGGCTTTTTACCAGGCGACCTGCAAAGCAAAATAGACCCTTATTTAAGACCGTTATATGACGCGTTGTTCGAAATGCTTGGGGCAGAAAATTATGCCCGACATCTCGAAAAGAATTCCATTGAGATAGCCCCCTTGGCTTATATGAGAGGAAGAACGCTCGACGATTCTTTTATAATTTTAGACGAGGCGCAGAACACGACCCCCGAACAAATGAAAATGTTTTTGACAAGGTTGGGATATAATTCAAAAATTGTCGTCACGGGAGACCCCACGCAAACCGACCTTTTATTCGGCAAAAAAAGCGGACTTAGCGTTGCTTCAAAGATTCTTAAAAATATCAGCGGGATAGCAATTCATCACTTCACTGAAAAGGACGTCGTAAGACACAGGTTGGTAAGAGAGATAATACAGGCATACGAAAAATATGATTCTGAAAACAGGTTGGATGAAAGCAGAAAAAAAGTTTACACCATTACAAAAAACAGTTAAAAGGAATATAAAAATGATAAGACTTTACAGAAAAAACGGGTATTCACTTAAAATTTTCTTCTCGGGAACAAAGGACGTCGCAAATTGTGGCTATAATTTGAAAAAAATCGTACGGGAAGCAATTGAAAAAACACTCTTTTATGAGAGATTTTGGCGTGACACAGAACTTTCCGTAACTTTTTGTAATAATGCGTATATCCATAATTTGAATAAGCAATTCAGAGGCATAGATAAGCCAACCGACGTCCTTTCATTCCCCCTTTATGAAAAGGACGAGTTAGCTTCTATTAACGGACAAGCAGTGCCAATAGGCGACATAGTAATTTCCCTGGAAAGAGCTGAAGAGCAAGCAAAGGAAATCGGTAACTCCCTCGAAAGAGAAATTGCTTTTTTGGCAATACATTCTACCTTGCATTTGTTGGGATACGACCATGAAAATGCAGAGGATGAAGAGGATATGTGCCGACGTCAAAAAGACATCGTAGCAACACTCGAATTATAATTTAAAAGAACAGGAAATAAAAATGAAGAAAACAGCTTTTATTGCCATTGTAGGCAGACCTAACGTTGGAAAGTCCACGCTTTTAAACGCCATTATCGGAGAAAAGGTGGCGATCGTTTCGAAAAAGCCCCAGACGACGCGAAACAGAATTACAGGAATACATACCGTAGAGGAAGATCAGTTTGTATTTCTCGATACTCCAGGTATGCATAAGCCCAGAACGAAGCTTGGAGATTTTATGGTAAAAACCGCAGGCGATACTTTGGGTGAGGCAGACGCCGCTATTTTGGTGGTGGAACCGAGAGGGGCAGTCGGTGATATTGAAGAAAATATCATACAGCATATAAAAGCGCGTAAGATGGGCGCTGTTTTGGTTATAAACAAAATTGATTCGGTAAACGCCGAAAACGTGGCAAAAACTATTCAGGCATATTCGTCCCTTCACAATTTTGATGCGGTAGTTCCGATTTCGGCTAAACATAACAAGGGCGTCAATTTTGTCCTTGACGAATGTAAACAATACCTTAACGAAAGCATTTGGTTCTTTCCCGACGACATTGTCACAGACCAGCCAGAGCGACAAATAGCGGCTGAAATAATCCGTGAAAAGCTTCTTCGCGTTTTAGAGGATGAAATTCCGCACGGTACGGCAGTAGTTATTGAAGAATTTTCCGAAAATTCAAAAATGATAAGAATAAGAGCTGAAATATTCTGCGAGCGTCAGTCTCATAAAGGGATAATTATAGGAAAAAACGGAGTAACCTTGAAACAAATCGGAACATATGCCCGCGAGGATATGGAGCGCTTCTTTGATTCAAAGGTCTTCCTCGACTTGTGGGTAAAGGTAAAGGAAAATTGGAGAGACAGCGCTTCAACAATTTCAAATTTCGGGTATCATAACGATTAAAAGGAGAGCTTTATGCTTCTTAATGTCAAAGGTCTTGTCATCAGAACTGTTGATTATCACGATAATGACAAGCTGATTACGCTTTTTACAGAGGAAAAGGGAATAATCACCGCCATCGCAAACGGAAGTAAGGCTATAAAAAGCAGATATATGGCGCCCACCGAGCTTTTCTGCTACAGCAACTACGTATTATATAAAAAAGGCGATTTCTTTTGGGTAAGAGAGGTGGAATTAATTGAAAGCTTTTTTGATTTGCGTCTTACCATTGAGAGAACTGCTCTTGCTACATATATTGCCGACGTAATCAACTATGCCGCAGTTTCGGAAATGCCGGATATACCGCTTTTAAGGCTCACATTAAATTCTTTATATGCTACCAGCGTGGAAAAACATACTCTGCCGAAAATTAAAGCTGCATTTGAAATAAGATGCGCTTCGATATTAGGCTTTACGCCGGACATACGTTACTGTTCAAGATGTAATAATACAGACGGAGATTTCTATCTTGACGTAATGAACGGAAATATTATTTGTAAGCAATGCAAAAGTCAAGCCAAGCCTGATATTCACGAGGAGTATGAAAGAGAGCGCTTGAGCTCTATATGTCTTATAAGCAATGCCACAAAAAATGCTATGGAATATATAATAGGCAGCCCACTTGAAAAATTCCTTTCGTTCAATCTCGACGAATTGGATGTGAAGCTATTGGGCGTTGCTGCTGAAGAATATCTGTTGAATCATTTAGGTCAAAGCTTTAAATCTCTTGATTTTTACAAGCAAATTACCTTTTAGGAGAAAATATGTTAATTACACAAAAGTCGTTATCGACATTAGAGTTCGACAAAATAAAAGAAATGCTTGCTTCTTGCGCTTCAAGCAACGGTGCAAAATCACTTGCAAGAACCTTATTTCCCGACGATGATTTTGAAAACGTGATGAAAAAACAGAGTCGCACCTTTGATGCGAGACGTTTAATTGATATAAAGGGCTATCCATCCTTTTCTGCTCCTGAAAGCGTAGTCGATTCTGTTGAAAGAGTTGATAAGGGCTCGTCTCTTTCTGTACGAGAGCTTTTGGATATTGCTTCCTTACTGCGTTGTGCAAGAATGATAATAGATTATATATCAGTAAATAAAAATTTTGATACTTCTCTTGATGATATTTTTTCTCGCCTTTTTCCTGTAAAAAAGCTTGAAGACAAGATAAACAGAGCTATTGTTTCAGAGGATATGATAGCAGATGAAGCGAGCCCCGAGCTTGCAGAAATTCGCAGAAAAATAAAGGCAGCTAACAATAAAATCAAGGATACGTTACAGGAGTTTATCAGTGGTCAGCGTTCTAAATATTTGCAGGAAAATCTGATAACTATGCGAGACGGAAGATACGTCGTTCCTGTCAAAAACGAATATCGCAACGAAATTAAAGGTCTTTTGCACGACACGTCTTCTTCAGGCGCTACGGTTTTTATCGAGCCTATGGGCGTAGTGGAGGCAAACAACGAATTGCGTGAGCTCTCAGGCAGGGAAGAACGAGAAATTTCCCGAATTCTCGCAGAGCTTTCGGGCGAATGCGCCGAGTTTTCTTCATCTATAAAGACAGACTATTATAGCATTGTATCTTTGGATTTTTATTACGCATGCGCAACTCTCGCTATGCAAATGAAGGCGGCGCGTCCAAATATTTTTGACCGTTCTGTAGTAAATCTGAAAAGAGCAAGACACCCGCTTTTAAATCCCGAAAAGGTAGTGCCCATCAACATTTCTCTCGGAAATGAATTTGATACTTTAATTATAACAGGCCCGAATACAGGCGGAAAGACGGTAGCCTTAAAAACGTTAGCGCTTTTTTCCGTAATGGTGCAATCGGGACTTCAGATTCCTTCAGATGAAGAATCTGAAATAGGTATTTTCAAAGAAATTTTGCTTGATATAGGAGATGAGCAAAGCATAGAGCAGTCTCTTTCCACCTTTTCATCTCATATGGTGAATATAATCGAAATTATTTCTAAAATCAGCGAACGTTCACTTGTTCTATTTGATGAATTAGGCTCGGGCACAGACCCTGTCGAAGGCGCCGCATTAGCCATTTCTGTATTAGAGCACGTCAGAAAAAAGGGGGCATTGACTGCCGCGACAACGCATTACGCAGAGTTGAAGGCATATGCGCTTGATACACAAAGAGTACAAAACGCATCCTGTGAATTCGATATAAACACATTAAAGCCCACGTACCGTTTAATTGTAGGTATGCCCGGAAAGTCAAACGCTTTTGCTATTTCTGAAAAGCTTGGTTTGCCGAGCTTGATCGTTGAAGATGCAAAAAATAGAATTTCTGGAGAAAACAGGCGCTTTGAGCATATTGTTGAGCAGCTCGAAAAAAGCAGAATTGAAATGGACAGAAACAAAGAGGAGGCTGCCCGTCTTCGCTCAGAGCTTGAAAAAGCCAAAGAAAAGACTGAAGAAGAAATAAGAAAAAAACGCGAAGAAACCGAAAAAGAGCTTAAAAAAACCAAAGAAAAATCTCGGCAGTTAATAGAAGGCGCGCGAGCGACAAGTGAATTCGTATTCCGTGAGCTTGATAGTATAAGAAAAAAACAAGAAAGCAAAAAATTCGCCGAAGAGCTCTTGCGCGCGAAGCAGGAGATGAGAGACAAGCTGAAGCAAAGCTCTGAGCTTTATTATAAATTAGAAACGCCAAAAATAGAAGAAGATGAAAATTATGTTCTGCCGAGACCTCTGAAAGTCGGCGACTTAATATATCTCTTGGATTATCAGCAGGAAGGCGAGGTTTTGGAGAATCCCGACAAAAACGGAAATTTCAAGGCGAAGGCAGGTATTTTAAAAACCAAAGTTAATACAAAGCGCGTCCGTCTTCTTGAGAAGCATTTACCTCAAATTGCCGTAAAAACAACTAATTCATCTACAAAAAAGCCAAGCATATCGAATTTCAAGCAGGAAATTGATTTGCGCGGAAGAACTGGTGAAGAGGCTTGGTATGAGCTCGACAAATATTTAGACGATGCCCTCATGGCAGGATTACATTCTGTCAGAATTATACACGGAAAAGGAACAGGGGCGTTGAGAAAATATATTCAGGAAGAGCTCAGGTGTGACAGGCGCGTACTCTCTTATAGAAACGGCGAGTTTGGAGAAGGCGACTTCGGGGTTACAATTGCCGAGTTAAAATAAAAAATACGAATACTCTTAAAAAAGTATCCGTATATGAAAAACATAAGCGCAGCAAGATAAAAGCAAATGCTGCGCTTTTTAGTTTTTAAATTAAGTCCGCATCAATATCGGGAATGCTTTCTTCAGCTTCGTCGGAATTTTGATATGGGTCTATCATTATTTGTTTGATCTTAAAATAAGAAGCAAAGCCTGCCATATACGCCCCACAAGCAAATAGCGCGACTAAAGGCATAGCTAAACCTATCGGGAGAAGAATACCGCCAAAGCCGAGCAAAAGCGAAAATTCTATCAAAATCAGGAGTATAATTCCAAGCAGAGCTAATATATTGCGTTTAAATCCTATAAGCGAGAAGATCAAAGAATTCTTCAGAATTTTATAAAGGCTCAAGTCGAAGGTAATCATTTGCATATAAATATAAAAGCGCATGAATATATACAGTATTCCGAAGATGATATTAAGCCAGAAAATAATGCTTGAAAGTAAAGAGTTAAGGTTGGAAATCAAGGTCAAGACGTTAAAGGGAATCATTACAAGAATAATCAGGTCTATAATACCGAAGAAAAAGCCTTGCTTTTTGTTCCTCTTTATCGCATACTTGAAGTCTGACCACATAAATACAGGCTCACCCTTAATCAAATTTCTGATTATATAGGTGCTGCCCACGTTGACAAATCCGAAGGTAAGGAATACAAGCAGAGAGAGAAGCAGCATAGTGTTTGACAGCAAGGTAGTTGCAGAGTTTTCAATTTGTATTCCTTCTATACCGAAAAGCGCCATTGTTGCAGGGGAATATGCGCTCTCATGCAGCATGATTCCTCGAAGATTGGCAAAAAAGGTAGAAGCAGGTGCAAAATACTGTGTTTTAAATATTCCTGACATTCCAAGCAAAGCAAAAAAGACAGGAAAATTTCCGATAACAATTAAAATATTGACAGACAGCAATTTATTGAAATTTCGGGAGAAGCTCTTAAAAAAACCTTTTAAATCGGGCGTGATTATTGCGTCTTCTTTGCTGACGCCTTTTCCCTCGCGTTGAGTGTCAAACAATTTAAACCTTCTTTTTTTAGGCTTTTCGTCCTCTTGATATCGGGAAAAATCATCTATATTTTTCAATTTGACGTCCTCCTTATAGCAATT
>JAZQGJ010000045.1:0-21952 GCA_045539995.1 Eubacteriales bacterium | reverse complement strand
AAGGAGAAATTGTATGTATCGCATAGGCATTGACTTAGGTGGAACGAACATCGCTGTCGGAATCGTTAACAGCGATATGAAAATTGTAAAAAAAGGAAGTGTTCCCACATTCGCCAACCGTGAAGGCGAGCTTATAGTACGCGATATGGTAAATCTGGCAAGTGATTTAATCGCCAAATGCGGACTAAAAACCTCCGATATTGAGTCTGTGGGCATAGTGAGTCCCGGCTCTATAGACCGTAAAAACGGGCTCGTGGTTTACGCAGGCAATCTTCCCTTTAAAAGCTTCCCCATAGTAGAGCACTTTAAAAAACACCTGCCAATTGAAAAGGTGTTTATAGAAAACGACGCAAACGCGGCTGCTCTTGCAGAATCTCTCATAGGCGCTGCGCGTGGCACGAAAAACTCTGTGATGATAACTCTCGGCACAGGCGTGGGCGGCGGAATCATCATGGACAATAAGATATATAGTGGCTTTAACGGTACGGCAGGCGAGCTCGGACACATGGTAATAGCTCACGGCGGCAGACTCTGCTCATGCGGAAGAAGAGGCTGCTGGGAGGCTTACAGCTCTGCAACGGGCCTCGTCAATATGACCAGGGAAAAGCTCGCGCAATACCGCGCTCTCGGCGTAAAGACTCTTATGACGGACGAGCTCTCGCGCAACAACGGAAGGGCAAACGCCCGTACCGCCTTTAACGCGCAGAAGGCAGGTGACAGGGCTGCAAACGAGGTAATAAAAGAATATCTTTCATATCTTAGTTGCGGACTTGTAAACGTAATTAACGTATTCCAGCCAGAGGTTATTTCTATCGGCGGTGGAATCGGCAACGAGGGGGAAAATCTTCTCAAGCCCTTACTTAAGCCAATTAACGAGGAACAGTTCAGCAGAGCCTTCGCAAACAAAACCAAAATCAAGATAGCCGAGCTTGGCAACGACGCGGGAATTATCGGCGCGGCAGGCTTGGAGTCTTAAGCTTTTTTGAACACATATTCAATATTTTCAAAAAGGACTGTTTAAGCATTTTTTTGCGACAGTCCTTTTTACTGTCCTTTTTTATTTCCTTCCGTCGGGCAAAGCTGGGCAAGAACAACCGCTAAAAATACGACAGCGCATCCCGAAATTTCACGCAAATTCATAAGCTCTTCGGGCTTGTCGCCAAAAATTCCGAGAATTATAGCGCCGCTTATAGCTCCGAACACCGACTCGAGACTGAGAATTATAGAGGCTGTCGCGGGGGGACATTTTTTCTGTCCTATTATCTGCAAGGTATAGGCAACTCCACAGGAAAGCGCGCCGGCATAGCCTATGGGAAGCCACGCATCAAGCATCTGACTTATTTCAGGCTTTTCAAGAATAAGCATAAACGGCAGAGCGATTATACCCGCAACAAAAAACTGCACGCAGGACATACGGACTCCGTCGGTTTTCGGCGAAAATTCATCTATAACAATGATATGTAAAGAAAAAACGATAGCGCAGGCAAGGCATAGCAAGTCCCCCGTAGAGAACACCATGCCACCACTAAAATCGGCTGAAAGCACGGAAACCCCCACAAGAGCCATCGCAACGCAAAGCCAGATACGTAACGGAACTCTCTTTTTCATAAAAAGCCCGAAAAGGGGAACAAGCACTACGTAAAGAGAGGTTATAAACGCCGCCTTTCCTGCCGAGGTGCTGGGGCTGTCTATTCCGAACTGCTGAAAGGAGGTCGCTATACAGAGAACAACGCCACAGGCAATTCCGCCCTTTATTTCATTCGGCGTAAACGAAAACGGCTTTCGTCCCGTATGATTTATCCTATCAAGAAATGCTATGCATGGCAACAAAACGAGTCCGCCCAAAAAAAATCTTAAGCTATTGAAAGTAAAGGGCTTTACGTAATCCATGCCCTCGCTCTGAGCGACAAAGGCGACGCCCCATATTGCCGCGGCGAGCAAAAGCGTCAGGCTGCCACTCGAAAAAAGTTTCTTCATTCCTGTTTATCTTCCTTTTTGTTTTAACGAATAATATTATACATTAAAGAGAGAGCAATTGCAAGAAAAAAGGCAAAACATTTGTTTTTTATTGATATTTTTTTGATTTTTTTGAATTTTATTGCTTGAAAAAATGCAATTTTTGGTGTATAATAATTATATAAATACGTAAGGAGAAATCCCATAGGAATGACAGATTTGAAGAACCGTTATCTTACGGCAAAGAGAAAGCTATTTGAGCGTTACTACGAAAACCAGTTAAATCCACAGCAAAGAGAGGCTGTATATAGCATAAATAATCCTCTGCTTGTTCTTGCAGGCGCGGGAAGCGGAAAAACAACCGTTTTAGTAAAAAGAATTGCTTTTATTATTAAGTACGGAAACGCTTACTATAGCGATATTGTACCAGACGGAATAAGCGAGGAGGACGTATCCCATTTAGAGAGGGCGGCAGAAAGCGCAAGCGCTGACGAGCTTGAGAGTATTATTCCTCTTTTCATTTGCGCGCCCTGCGCGCCTTGGGAGGTGCTTGCCATAACCTTCACGAACAAGGCGGCAAATGAGATAAAGGAAAGACTTGCGCGTTCCTTTGACGATGAGGAAACGGCTGCTCAGATATGGGCGGGCACGTTCCATTCCATATGTATAAGAATTCTTCACAAATTCACAGAGGAAGCCGGATACGAGAAGCATTTTTCCATATACGATACCGATGATAAAAAGCGCCTTATTTCGGACTGTATGAAGGCGCTTGACATAGATGAAAAATTTTTACCCTTACGCACGGTAATGAACGAAATAAGCGCGTCGAAGGACCGTCTTATATCCCCTGAGGCTTACGACTACGGAAAAGACCTGAGGGCTAAGCACATCGCCGAAATTTATAGGGAATATCAAAGCCGTCTGAAGAGCGCGAACGCGCTGGACTTCGACGATATTATTATGAAGACGGTAGAGCTGCTTGAGAATAACAAGGATATAGCCGAATATTATCAAAGAAAATTCAAATATATATGCGTCGATGAATATCAGGACACAAACTACGCGCAGTTCAGACTGACAAAGATTTTAAGCGAAGGACACAGAAATATAATGGTTGTCGGAGATGATGACCAGAGTATTTATAAGTTCAGAGGCGCTACCATTGAAAATATACTCAATTTTGATACTACATACCCCGACGCAAAGGTAATCAAGCTTGAGCAGAATTACAGAAGCACCAAGAACATTCTCGCCGCGGCAAACGCTATTATAGGCAACAACTCGCAAAGGCACGACAAAAAGCTGTGGGCGGCATCCGACGACGGAGACAAAATTTACGTCAATGAGCTTCAAAGTCAGAACGAGGAAGCAAAATATATAATCGACAAGATCTTAGAGCTTGTAGTCAAGGAAAAAATGCGCTACAGGGATATCTCTATCCTCTACAGAATAAACGAGCTTTCACGCTCGGTAGAGAGCGCGTTCGCAAAAAGCGGCATTCCCTACCGTGTCATCGGCGGTCAGCGCTTCTTTGACCGTAAGGAGATACGGGATATCATCTCTTATCTGCACGTTGTATTTAATCCGAGGGATAATCAGCGCCTAAAGAGGATAATAAACGAGCCTAAACGCAAAATAGGCGCTTCCACCGTCGATGCCGTCGAAGCTCTCGCAGCTGATGGCAAGCTGAGCATGTATGAAATAATGCGTGAAAGCACCAATATTCCGTTGCTCTCCAAGGCAAGCTCGAAGCTTACCGATTTCACCGATATGATGGATAGCATAAGAGACGGTGGCGGAAAGCCGTCCGAGATGATAAAGGAAATATTTGAAAAAACGGGATATCACAATATGCTGATCTCGGAGGGAGAGGCGTCTTTCACGAGAATAGATAATATAGAAGAGCTCATAACAGCCGCGCTTGAATATGAGCAGAGAACCGAAGAGCCTACGCTGGGTGGTTTCCTTGAGGACGTCGCCTTGGTTTCCGACGTGGATAAGTATGACGAAAACGCCGACGCCGTAGTTCTTATGACCGTACACAGCGCAAAGGGGCTTGAATTCCCCGTAGTATTCCTTGTGGGAATGGAGGACGGAATATTCCCCTCCTCACAGAACATTTACAGCGACGAGGAGATGAGCGAGGAGAGACGTCTCGCTTACGTGGCTATAACTCGCGCGAAGCAAAAAATATTTGTCACGCACACGCACGAGCGCTTGCTCTACGGACGCACGGCGTATAATAAGCTGTCAAGATTTATCCGAGAGGAAATTCCCGAGCATTTGATTGAGAAGTCCTCGTCGGCATTCGACTTCAGGCCTGAAAGGTCATTTGTAAGATCTAAGAAGCCAAAGCCCACCGTTTCCGACGAATTTATGCGTCGCGCCGACGTCGCCACTCATATGGAAAACGCTTCGCGCCCGTCGGCGCAGAGAGGTCCTCTCACACACAAAACCGCGTCCGATTTCGGTATTACTAAATTTGAATCGGGACGACGTGTCGTTCATTCATTCTTTGGAATGGGGACCGTTATTTCGGCAAGGGAAATGGGCGGCGACATTCTCTACGAGGTAGAGTTTGACAGCGGCGTTACGAAAAAGCTTATGGCGACCTTTGCCAAGCTTCAAGGCGTCGAATAATGCCTTAAAAATCCGATTCCGTTCAAGTGAGTCGGATTTTTTTCAAACTATAGTTTGCAAAATTTGTTTATTTTCCCTTTGTATGCTCTCAAATAATAGTATGCTTAAATGATTTTGTAAACCTTTGTTGCTTATTTTAACCGAATTATATATACAGTGAGGAAATAAATATGCTACCGTCCGAATTTGAAGAAAGAATGAAAAAAATTCTCGGAGACGAATACCCTCTTTTAAAAAACGAGCTTGAAAACAACGAACCAGAGCGCGCCTTTCGCGTAAATTCGCTGAAGAAATCTCCCGATGAATTCAAAAAAATCAATCCCTTTTCCTCATCTCCCATCAGCTTTATAGAAAACGGCTACTACTTCAAGGAGGATAAGATAGGAAATCATCCGTATCATCATTCGGGCATGATATACGTTCAGGACCCGTCGGCTATGATTACGGTAAACGCACTTGATATAAAGGACGGCTGGCGTATTCTCGACATGTGCGCTTCTCCGGGTGGAAAATCCACTCAATTAGCCGAAAAGGCAGGAGAAAACGGAATACTTTTTTCTAATGAATACGTCCCTTCAAGGTGCAAGCTGATGGTAGGAAATTTCGAGAGACTGGGAATAAAGAACGCAATTGCGTTAAATACCGACGCAAAAACGCTGTCCGAGTACTTTCCCTCCTGCTTTGATTTGGTACTCGCCGACGTTCCCTGCTCAGGCGAAGGAATGTTCCGAAAGAATGACCGAGCGCTTGAAATGTGGTCGCAGCAAAACGTGCTGACATGCGCCAAAAGGCAAAAGGAAATCTTGAATTATGGCGCAAAAACGGTAAAAAGCGGAGGATATCTCTTATATTCTACCTGTACGTTCTCGCTTGAGGAAAACGAGATGCAGATCATGGCCTTTTTAGCCGAGCATCCCGAATTTTCACTCGTTCCCGTAAAAGAGACGGTAGAAAAAAACACGTCGGACGGATACGTCTTCGAGGGCGCGCGCTCAAACGAGCTCAGGCTTTGCCGAAGATTTTACCCCCATATATCAAAGGGCGAGGGGCAGTTTTTCGCGCTCTTGAAGAAGAATTACGGTGATTCGGAAGGCTTCATTCTGAAGGACCATTCTCAAGCCTTAAGCCGAGTTGAAGAAAAAGAAGTATATTCATTTATGGAAAAAAATCTATCGGAATATAAGGATTTATATATAAGAAAATACAATAATAACATTGTAGCTCTTCCGAAAAACGCGCCTCTGCCGTCGAAAAGCGTTTTTTGCGCGGGCGTGCTGTTAGGATGCATAAATAAGAATATTTTTACGCCTCATCATCATTTCTTCTCTGCCTTTGGTCATAGATTTATACGCAAAATAAATTTGACTCTTGATGATAAGCGGCTGTACGACTATCTTCACGGAGACGTTATCCCCTGTCCCAACGAGGAAAACGGATATGCTTGTATCCTCGTTGACGGCGCAAGTCTCGGCGGAGCAAAAATCGTTGACGGTATGGCGAAAAACCATTACCCCAAGGGACTCAGGCTGAATTAAATACAATAAGCCTGAATTAAATATAATCAGAAGGCGCAAACGTAAAAAAGATGGAAAATTTCAAAAAACTGACTAAAAACGATATCCCCACAATAGAGCCATATTTTGAAAAGGCAAGCTCGTTATGCTGTGATTGCAGTATAGGGGGATGCTTTATATGGCGCGATTACTTCAAGACACAGTACGCGATAATTGACGAAACACTCGTCTTTTGCATAGTGCTGGAGGGCAAAACACGCTACACCTATCCGATAGGAAAAAACTTAGACGCCGCATTCTCGCTTATAGAGAAGCATTCGGCTGCGAACAACACGGATTTAGAGTTCTTCGTTTTTTCAGACGAAGATCTTTCATCGCTAAAAAAAAGGTATCCCTCATACGAGGCTGAAAGCAAACGCGAATACTACGATTACGTTTACGACTATAAATCAATGTGCGATTTCAGAGGAAAAAAATTCAGCGGTCAGCGCAATCACGTAAACAAGTTCAAGCGTCTGTATGAAAATTATTCCTTTGAAGAAATAAACGATGAAAATAAAAAAGAGCTCTCAGACTTCTTTGAGCGCTTCACTGGCAAAAGCGACAAGAAAAGCCCCGCGATAGACGCAGAAAAAATAAAGATATTTGAGATACTTGAAAATATGGAGGAATACCGTCAATTCGGCGGAATTCTGAGAGTTGACGGGGGCATTGTGGGCTTTTCCATCGCCGAAAAAATTAAAGAGACGATGTTCGTCCACGTAGAAAAGGCGGATATAAGCTATGACGGAGTTTATCAGATGCTTGTATCTTGCTTCGCCTCGCATTTTGCAGATGAAAGCGTAATCTATATAAACCGCGAGGACGATACGGGAGACGAGGGACTCAGAAGGTCAAAATTGTCTTACCACCCGTTATTTTTAATCGAAAAGTATATTTTCTCGGTAAAAAAGTGACAAAATCAGATAAAAAGCAAAAAACTATGGCGCAATTTTAATTTATTCTCCGACTTCTATTGACAAAATACGAAAAATATGGTATATTTCCTACTTGTAGGAATTTCATACAAACGGAGGTGTATAATGCCACAGGGAAAGCACTTGCTTGGTATGCCCAAGGGGAAGCATTTGTTTGGCACCGCAAAGGTGGGAGAAAAGGGTCAAATAGTTATTCCTAAGGAAGCGAGAACCCTCTTTAATATAACGCAGGGGGACACGCTGCTCATTTTAGGAGACGACGAGAACGGAATTTTTATCACAAAGCCCGACGTCATGAACAAGGTGGCTCTTGAATTTTTTGAAAAAATAGAGGACAAAGAAAAATAATATGGAAACGAAAAATATGTACGCTTCTCTCGGAATTTCAAATGAGGTTTTCGAATTCGGAGAAAAAATATTGAATAAGCTCAAGGATAGGTTTGAGAAAATAGACCGCGTCTCGGAATACAATCAATGCAAGGTTATATCCGCTATGCAGGAGAATCACGTAAATTCCACGCATTTTGCCGCTACTACGGGCTACGGATATAATGACGCGGGAAGAGACAATCTTGAAAAGGTGTATGCAGCCTGCTTTCATACCGAAGCGGCGCTTGTACGCCCTCAGATAACCTGCGGAACTCACGCGCTGACAGTCGCGCTTTCGGCTAATCTTCTGCCGGGAGACGAGCTTTTGTCTCCTGTCGGACGCCCTTACGATACTTTAGAGGAGGTTATCGGCATAAGAAAGTCGGTATGCTCACTGTCCGAATACGGCGTTACCTACAGACAGGCAGAGCTTAAAGAGGACGGAAGCTTTGACTATGACGCTATAAGGGCAGCCATTAACGAAAAAACAAAAATGGTCACTATTCAGCGTTCAAAGGGCTACCAGATGCGCCCCACCTTCTCGGTTTCGCAGATAGGCGAGCTTATAGCGTTTGTAAAGAGCGTAAAGCCCGACGTTATCTGTATGGTGGATAACTGCTACGGTGAATTTGTCGAGACTGTCGAGCCGTCCGACGTAGGCGCTGACCTGACAGTCGGCTCGCTTATCAAGAATCCCGGTGGAGGTCTTGCCCCCATTGGCGGTTATATTTGCGGAAAGGAAGAGCTTGTCGCGCGCTGCGCGTACAGATTGAGCGCCCCCGGACTCGGTCAGGAGGTAGGCGCTAATCTCGGCATTATGACTTCTTTTTATCAGGGCTTTTTCCTCGCCCCTACAGTCGTCGCCTCCGCCTTGAAGGGCGCTATTTTTGCAGCTAATATATACGAGAGTTTAGGTCTTAACGTCATCCCGAACGGAAGCGAGTCAAGACACGATATAATTCAGGCAGTCGAGCTTGGAAGCGCCGAAAGAATGATAGCGTTCTGCGAGGGCATACAGGCCGCCGCGCCTGTTGACAGCTATGTAACGCCTGTGCCGTGGGCTATGCCCGGATATGACTCCGAGGTCATTATGGCGGCGGGCGCGTTTATACAGGGCTCGTCAATAGAGCTATCTGCCGACGGCCCGATAAGAGAGCCTTACGCTATCTATTTCCAAGGTGGTCTTACCTGGTATCACGCTAAGCTCGGAATTCTGATGTCGCTTCAGAAAATGGTAGAAAAAAATCTTATAGAGCTTAATTAAAATCAGTTTTAAATAGTCTTAAAAAACGAGGTAATTATTATGTGGTTTATTTTTTCACTCATCGCGCTTCTCTGTTGGAGTGGCTCCGACCTGTTTTCTAAGGTAGGTACGGCGCAAAAGGACAAAAACAGTCATTGGAAGGTGGTTTTTGCCGTCGGATTTATAATGGGTATTCACTTCCTTATAACTCTTATAGGAGGCGCTTTTATAGAGGACCCCGAGTCAGTGCCGAAGTTTGTCGCAAGTCTCTTCTACACCGACTTTACTATCCGTGATTTCTTTGTCTACCTGCCCGTCGCTGCTATCTACATTGCGGCTATGGTATTCGGATATATCGGTCTTCGCTACATAGAGCTTTCCATTTCCTCGCCCATATGTAACTGCTCGGGCTCGCTTGCGTTTATTCTGTGCGCTCTTATATGGCCCGACGACGCCATAAAGAATCCTCTCGCCATTATCGGTGTTATTGCGGTCTCGCTCGGTATTATCTCGCTCGGCTTCGTAGAGAGCCACGAGGACGAAGAGCTTCGCGCAAAGCGTCAGGAAATTTCGAACAGAAAGTATTCCAAGAGCATTCTTGCTCTCTTGCTACCCGTCATATACCTTGTAATCGATGCGCTCGGCACGGTTGCCGACGAATATCTCTTCTCGATAGAGGACGAATTTGGCAACAGTATTATAACGGATTACGCGTCAAACTCTGCGTTTGAGCTTACGTTCTTCTTACTCGCCGTCGTTGCGTTCATCATCTTAGCCATAAAGCGCGATTTACCCTCGCTCTTTAAAAATCGTGCGATATTCGCGGGCGGTACTTGTGAGACCTTGGGTCAGGTGTTCTATATGGCGGTAATGTTCGCAGATTATACTATCGGTATGGTTATCATTTCCGCTTATTGCGTTCTTTCGGTTTTGTGGAGCGCCATTTTCCTGCGTGAAAGACTTTCAATCAAGCACTACCTCTCGGTAGGCATCACCATTTTAGGTATTACACTCATCGGCATTGTAACAGGCGGATAAGTCAACTTAAGTTTACATTTTTGTGAGAAAGGAGTTATTATGAAAAAGGTCGTTACAGTACAAGACGTCTCCTGCGTTGGAAAATGCTCTTGCACCGCTGCGCTCCCCATTCTGTCCGCTTGCGGCATTGAGACGGCGCTGCTTCCCACCGCTTTGCTTTCAGCGCACACCGACGGCTTCGGCGAAAACACGTTTCTCGATTTAAGCGAAGAAATGAAAAGGATAGCAGAGCATTGGAAAAGCATCGGCTTATCCTTTGACTGCATCTATTCGGGCTATCTTGGAAGGAACGAGCAGACGAGCTTTCTTTCTCATTTTATAGACGATTTCAAAACAGAGAAAACTCTGACGGTAATAGACCCTGTTATGGGAGACGGCGGAAAGCTTTATAAATACTTTGAAAATCAATTTATTTCCGATATGCGCACTCTGTGCCGAAAGGCTGACATAATCACTCCCAACGTAACCGAGGCGTGTATGCTCGCTGATATTCCCTTCTGTGAAAGCTTCAGCGAAGGTCATATAGAAAATGTTTTCTCAGCCTTATACGAATTAGGCGCAAAAAATATTGTTATTACGGGCATAAGGTTCGATTGCGATACGATAGGATACGCATATACCGATGAAAACGGAAAAATAGGCACGATAAAAGAAAAATTTCACCAAAACGTGAGGTTTGCGGGCACGGGCGACGTATTCGCCTCCGCGCTGACGGGAATGGCTACGTGCGGGAACAGTTTCCCTCAGAGTGTCCGTTTAGCCGCCGATTTCACGGAGAAATGTATCGACC
Organism: Eubacteriales bacterium; assembly: GCA_045539995.1. Taxonomy (GTDB): domain Bacteria; phylum Bacillota; class Clostridia; order Oscillospirales; family CAG-272; genus UBA1740. Next base: position 11,422 of record JAZQGJ010000045.1, on the reverse strand, counting down.
TGACAGACGACAAAACGAAGTCCTTCTATTACGGATTGAATTTCGAGCGATGTCTTGAAATCCTTACGTCAAAGGTTTCAAAATAAAAAAACGCTTATATTGACCTCTTAATGCAAAGGCTCAATATAAGCGTTTTTTATTAATTTACAACCAAAGAATGATACTTTATTCCACTTTGTATGCTCTCGCCGAGCAGCTCGCTTACGGTTACGAAGCGATATCCCTCTCTGTAGAGAAGCTCAATAATTACCGAAAATGCCTGATAGGAATTATCATATATTTCGTGCATCAGGATTATGTCTCCGTTTTTCACCTGCGAGACTACGTTTTCGACTATTATATCTATATTCTCTGCGGCTATATAGTCGCTTGACCTGTCCTTATATACCCAGTCGCGAGAATCTACGCTCCACAGGATAATAGGATATTTTGACGCTTGAACACGCTCTGCCGTCATAGCGCCCTGAGGTGGACGCATCAGATGTGGCTCTACCCCGACGTAAGAAAATATCGTGTTTCTCGTATATTTGATTTCCTTGCTGTAGGTATCTTCATCGCAGGAATTGAAAATATACTTATGCGTAAACGCGTGAATTCCTATCTCGTTTCCGTTGTCTATCGCATATTTAAGCGACTCGGCTGTCTTGTCGTCGATTCGGTCTCCGATGACGAAAAACGTTCCTCTGCCGTCATATTCCGCGAGCTTATCCACAAACTTTCTTGTAAGAGTATCGTGCGGCCCGTCGTCGAAGGTAAATGCAACGTATTTATATTCTTCTTCTGACGAGTCTTCTTCTGACGAGTCTTCGGCTATAGCGGCGCTCACCGACGGCTCTTTTTGTTTTTGCTCTTCCTCCTTTGTTGCTTCGGGGGACGTGGTATCTGCCCCCGAAGCGACAAAGTCGAAACTTGGCTGAGCCTTTGCGCAGGACGCAAGGGCAAGCGTGACAAAAAGGGTTAAAAGCGATGCAAACAAAGTATTTTTCAGCTTCATATTTACTTATTCCGTTTTTTCGCCGTCCTGTCCCTTTTCTTCGTCTTTCTTCTTGGATTTGGATTGCTTTAATACGGAATCCTTCTTTTCGATATATTTTAATATTTTTCTGAGTGCGAGCAGAACAATTACGATTACCGCTGCCCATATCAGAATGTAAGGCAGGCTTGTTACGAACCAAACGAAGAAATTACGGAAGCCTTCGCCTATATAATAAAGGTTGTCAGAAAGCTTTTCTCCTATTTCTTCCCAGAGTCCGAGCTTCTTCTCGACTGCAACGAAGCGCTCTACCTCATTTATCTCAAGCGTCACCGTGCTGTAGGCAACTCTTGAGGCAAGAGACTTAAGCTGAGCCTCGTAGGAAGCGAGGTCGCTCTGCACGGAAAGAAGCTTATCCTTAATATACATCATTGTATCTATTATCTCGGAATAGTTCATTTTTCCGTCGTCAAGATGCTTTTGAGAGCTTTCGAGCATCGAAAGCAATGAGCTTTCTTCAGCCTTAAGTACTGCTATCCTGCTCTCTATATCAATATACGGCTCTGTTACGTCGGTAATGCTTTCGTGACGGTAGGTTACGTTGCATACGTCGGATACGCCGTTAAGAAAATCATTTAAGTTTTCCGCAGGAATTTTCACCTCAACGCTGCAGTATCGGTTAGAAACCTGATTATAGCTGCTTCCGCTTTCTCTCTGCATTGAAATGTAGCCGCCGAAATGAGAGACGCTCGCGCTAAGCGACTCCATAAAGGTGTCATATTCCTTTGTCTGAAGACGTAAGAGAACGTTTTTTATCTGCTTACGCTCTGTCTCGGGCGTTTCTTTAGGATATGCGCTGTCTATAGCAGATTCGGTCATAGCGACGTCATATATGCCTTCGGTCTTTGAATCCTCTGCGTAATATTTTTCACCTGCCGCCGAATTATAGAGATAGTCGCGCTCGGCAGGCGCCATATCGGCTTTGGTAGAAGCGCCGCAGGAGGTCAGAAGGGCAAGCATGGTGACAAGCACGAGCAAAAGTGAAAGTGTTCTTTTCATAACAAAATCTCCTTTTTTTGTTTGTTTGATAATTATTCGTAGCTAAAGGAAAAAACTCTCACATATTTTTATAATATTGTATTTTTTTGCTTTTTATTCTGCCAAAGAAAAATTTACAGTCCTCGACGATATGTCGGCGTTTTCGACTGTCACTTGCAAAACGTCCCCTATTCTATAGGTCAGAGAGCCGTTTGAAAGCGTTTTATAAACTTCATCGTAGATATAATATCCTCCGAGCTCTGACGTGGGTATCAGTCCCTCGCAGGTGTTTTCAAGCTCTACGAAAAGCCCGAACTTCGTAACCGAGGTAACGACTGAAGAAAACGTCTCTCCTATAAAAGAGGACATATATAAGGTCTTATAGAGAGCTTCTATCTGTCGCTCTGCGCCAAGAGCCCTCAATTCGCAATCGCTCGCCGCTATAGCGGCTCTTTTTGCATAAGAGCGATATTTTCGCGCGTCCTCGCCGTCTATCAGTATAGCCTTTATCATTCTGTGAGTGGCAAGGTCGGAGAGACGTCTTATAGGCGAAGTAAAATGACAGTACAGCTCTATACCGAGACCGTAATGCCCAAGATGAACGTCGCTGTATCTCGCCTTTGACATTGTGCGCAGAAGCACGGTGGAAAGGGCGTGACCTATCCCCATTTCTTTCGCCTGCTCCAAGACCGAAGAAAGCTCGGCGGCGCTCGGATTTTCCCCCTTTATTTTCGCAGTGTCCAAGCCTAAATTAGCCGAATAGAGTCTGAAGCTTTCCAGCTTATCGGGTGGGGGCGGCTCGTGTATACGGTAAACGCAGGGCAAATCCCTCTCCGCAAGAGTAGTAGCCACCGCTTCGTTCGCAGTCAGCATAAAAGCCTCTATGAGTCTTTCTGCGTCTCCTCTCACTGCCTTTTCAATCTGCACGGGAAGCCCGTTTTCTCCGAGAGTAATTTTCGCTTCTGCGCTTTCAAGCTCCAAAGAGCCGTTTTTCCTCTGCTTCGCTTCAAGAGTCTTATAAAGCTCGCGCATTTTCAAAAGAGTGGGATAAACTTCTCTGTATTTTCCGTAAAAGGGCGAGTCCTTTTTCTCGTCAAAAAGTGAATTTACCTCGCTGTATACGCCCCTCACTCTTGAATTTATTATAGTTTTCTCAATGCGGCAGCCTTCAATTTCCCCCTCACCCGACAAAATTATATGGGCGGAAAGGGCGTACTTGTCCTCGCCCGCATTTAAAGAGCAGGCGCCGTTTGAAAGCACGGGGGGGAGCATAGGTACTACCTTGTCTACAAAGTAAACGCTGGTGCCTCTCTGCATAGCCTCCCTGTCAAGAGGTGTTTTACTGCGCACGTAGTGGCTGACGTCGGCGATATGAACTCCGAGCATCCATCTGCCACCTGCAAGACGCGAAAGCGAAACAGCGTCGTCTAAGTCCTTTGCGTCAGCGCCGTCTATTGTAAATATTATCTCTCTGTCAAGTCTTTTTCTTCCCTTATCGGAAATAGGCTCTTTGGCAACAGACATAGCCTCCGAAAGCGCCTCCTGTGAAAATTCGGTAGGTACTCCCGCGTCGGAAAGTATAGCCTCGTAATTCGCTTCCCTTGTGTCAGACGAGCCGAAATTTCGTATAATCTCGCCTTGCATAAATGAGGACTGTCGCTTTTTAGGGAGTAAGACCTCTACCTTATCCCCCACGCTGTCGCTTCGCGACGGATTCACCTTTATTTCAAGGGAAAGATGCTTGTCGTCGGGTATAACGACAAATTCAGGTCTCTGCTTTCTCCTGTAAAAGCCCATTCTCTGTTCAAGAGTTCCTATTACGGTATCCCTCGCGTTATCCGATATTTCTATTACCTCGCCTTCGGTTTTTCCGTCCGCGAGCTTTTTATATTTTATTTTAACCAAGTCTCCGTCCAGCGCGCCTCTTATTTTTGACGCCGGGATAAAAATATCCTTCTGTTCTCCAGAATCAGATGGGGAAACAAAGCCGTATCCGCTTTTTGTACCAATAAAGCGTCCGCTTGCGTATATATAAGAGCTTGCCCTGCTCTTTTCGAGGGCGTTTTTCTTAATTTCACGGATTTTTTTCTTTTTCGCCTGAGCGACTCTCTGCGCTCTCGCTTTATAAATTGAAGCGCTTTTTTTATTCTTTTTCTTCATAACACCTTTATTGTTTGTTTATTCTCGTTATAAATACAAAAAGGCGAGATTTTCATCTCGCCATTTTATGCTATTAAAGATTGACGTTCTCACTGTAAGACGACTCATAAGCCGTAGCGGGAGAGTCGTTACCGCTGTCGTATTCGTAATCGGGCTGAATGAAGTAAACAAGCAGAACGAGTATAACAAATACGATACCGATGATAGTAGTAAACTTATTAAGCATTTTGTCTATCTTAGAGCCGCTTTCCTTACCGAAAAAGGTCTCCGCGCCTCCTGCTATAGTGCCTGACAAGCCGTGAGACTTACCGTGCTGCATCAAAACCGATATGACGAGAAACAGTCCTGCAACAAGCATCAAAATTATCAATACAAGATTTAAAGCGTCCATTTTTATCTATATTCCGTAAAACGAAATATCCTTTCTATATTATTTTGTTTTCGATAGGAAAGTCCTACGATTTTTTAATTTACAAATCATTGTAACACAACGAAAGGAAAAAAGCAATAGGAAAATTGAAAAAAAACAACTTTTTTTAATTTTTATTTTATTATTGCCTGTTTTCTCTAAAAAACGTCAATACTGTCTATTAATACCTTTTCAGCATCTCGGACTTCGAATTCCTTATAGCCGCGTTTACTATTGCGTCGCAGTTCTTGAAGGAAAGGTCGTGTACGAAGCCAAGCTTCGAGCCTATAGCGCAGAGAGTCTCCTCAGAGGGCATAGGCAGATTGTAATAATCCTTCGCGTTTATCTGCGCGGAAAGGGATATTATAGCGCAGTATCGCTCATAGAGCATAGAAGAAAGAACGGCATAGACACCGTGTATCATTGCGGCGTTCATTTCCCTATCGTCCTCGTAGTCTAAGTAATTCAGCTTATTGTGAGTGCTGATGTAACGGAATTTCGGGAACTGAGACGCGAGGTAAATTCCACATATAAAGCGTCTGCCGTCTGATTTTGCGGGAACGCGCTTTATAAAGAGCATATTCTTGTTCTTCTGCATAAGAGAGGGGATTCTCGGCGTAATGAACTGATTCTTGCGATTAGGAACAGGGAAATTGATTCTTCCGTTTTTAATGCAGTTTGGAGAAATCAGAGGCAGCACGTTATCTGCCATAGTGTCTCGGAGAAGCTCGGGATATCTCGACTCAAGCGTAAGACCCGTCTTCATTTTAAGTCCGAGAGAGGAAAGCGTGCAGGGCTGACTTTCTACGTACTGAAGTATTTCCATCTCTTCCTCGTTTTTGACAAGAACTATATTCTTGTCCTCGCCCCTTATTATATAGCTCTGCTCAAACGGAGGAAGCAGCTTGACGTTTTCAAGAGAGCCGTCGTCATACGAGCTTGAAATACGGATAGTGTCAGGCGTTTTTCCTGCTCTGAGCTTGAATATCATAGACTTTTTCGTAGGCTCGGCTGCATACTTTGCCTTCGCCTTTTTAGCGAATATGTGCATTCTCTCGATATATACCAAGGAAAGCAGCTTTTTACGGAACTTCGCAAGATACGCGCTATACGCTATTTGAGTAGGCAGGAGGGCGCATATCTGTCCGCCCTCGTTAAGCATAACCGAACAGAGCATCGTAAAGAGCACCGACGCGTCGGTGTCCGACGTACAAATATCGCTGAAAACAGACGCCTCTACAGAATTCTTTTCATAGAGCTGCTCGGGGGGATTTGCAATAATAATATCAAACTTGGGATTCTGATCGGCAAAGAGCGAATCCTTGTAGGAATCAGCGCATTCTATAAGAAAGCTCTTGTCGGAAATGTTATTTACGAGCTTTATTTTAAAGTCGTGACGGCATTTTTTGCGTATGCGCTCAAGGTTGTTTTTGAGCATGGGAAGAAATTCGGGATTTGTTTCATAGCAAAAAAGATTTATTTCTTTAATATTGCTGTTACCCGAATTGCATATTTTTTCTATCAATGCGGCGGAAAGTATTCCCGTTCCCGCGCCCGGGTCAAGTATATAAAGCTTTTCCTTGTCGGGAATTTCACACAGCTGCGCCATAAGACGCGCGGTGTCCTTTTTCGTGAAGAATCGTCCGAGACGCACGTTCTCTTTTTTTGACTTCTCTCTTATTATTTTGTTTGTGTTTCTTACCGCCAAATTGAGCATTTTGAAAATCCTCCTGAAAATCCATCTGCCTAATTATAACATACTTTTTAAGAACTTACAAGGGTTTTTCGACATTAATTTTTATTATTTTAAATTTGTATATTTTTTATAAACGTATTGCGGTTTTTAAAAAAATGTGCTATACTCTAATTGATAGACAAAAGCACCAAAAAACTCGGGAGAAAAATATGAAAAATCAAGAAATTCCGACAAAATTACGCATACTGCACTGCGCCGATATACATCTTGACTCCGCTTTTTCCAAGACGAGCGTAAAAAAGGGCGAACAACGCCGAGCCGAGCTACGAGCAGTTTTTTCCGATATGATGAAATACGCAAAAAACGGAAATATAGATATTCTTCTTATTGCGGGAGACCTCTTTGACGGCGAGCTTGCGACGAGCGAGACGCTGTCTCTATTACAAAGAGAGTTCAGCGAGTGCCGTATCCCCGTTTTCATAAGCCCCGGCAACCACGATTTTTACAGTGAGCAGGGCATCTACGCTCTCAAGAGCTTTTCTCAAAACGTACACGTCTTTAAAAGCGAAGAGCTTGAATGCGTAAATATAGACGAGCTGAATACCGCCGTATACGGTTGGGCTTTTTGCGATATTTTTCACCGTCATTCTCCCATAGCGCAAAAAAAGGTCTTTGACGCTTCTAAGCTGAATCTTATCTGCGGTCACGCCGATTTGAATTCTCCCCTCTCCGAGCAATGCCCCGTAACGAAATCCGACATAGAAAATTTCGGGGCGGACTACGCGGCCTTCGGTCATATTCACGTAAATCCCGAGCAAAAAAGCATAGGAAAAACGACGTACGCCTACAGCGGCTGCCTTGAGGGACGCAGCTTTGATGAATGTGGTATAGGTGGCGCTTGGCTCATTGAAGCCGAAAAGGGCGAACGCGGATATTCCATAAGCGCAAAGCGTCTGCATTTCGGACGCTCAAGGTTTGAAGTGTTGACTTTAGACGTAACGGGCGATGGCGATATTTCGCGAATAAAAGACAAGGTAGCGTCTGAAATTAAAAGACTCGGTCTTGGCGCAAACACGTCTTTGCGAGTAATACTTGTCGGTTCTGTTCCGTTATCTCTATCGTTAAACGGAATTGAAGATGACCTTTTAGGACTTGAATACATAGAGTACAAAAACAATACCTCTCCTACGTACGACGCATCTTATTTAGAAAGCGATATGACCATAAAGGGTGAGTTTTACCGCTATTTACTTCCACGTCTTACAGAAGGCTCTCCCGAAGAACGCGAGGCCGCGGCAAATGCGCTTAAAATAGGACTTGCCGCGCTTGAAAACCGAGAAATCACTACACAAATGGAGATATAAAATGAAAAACAAAAAAATACTTTTTGCAGTTATAAGGCTCTCCCTCGTCTGCGCGCTGCTTTTATCCCTTGCGTCCTGCAAGGGCAACGAAGACTCTGTGAAAATAGAAAGCCTACCCGACAGGTGCGTATATTATATAGGCGAGAGGCTTGACGTAAGCGGGGCTTCGCTTTGTGTAAGCAAAAACGGCAAAACTGAGACAGTGAACGTAACGAAGGAAATGCTCGGCTCTGATATGGACCGAGTCTTTACGAGCGAGGGCAAAGCCGACATTACCTTAAAATATGACGGCGCAGAGATAAAAATTGAAATTTTTGTAGACGGAGACCTTGAAAGGCACAAAAGCCACGCCCTCTCCTCGTTTTCAAGCTGGGCTGAGGAAAACACGGTTTCGGACGGCGTATCCGAAAATATAATAAAACGCGCAAAGGACGAGATATTAAGCGCGAATGACCACGCTTCTGTGGTAATCGCACTTGAGAACGCAAAGAAGACAGCGCTTGATTATACGAACGTAATCAACGCGGCAAACGCGCTTATAGCCGCAAAGGAAGAAGCCTTGCAAAAGATAAATTCCTTTGATTTAAGCGTATTTGCGAAGGACCACGCAGAAAAAATGACGACGTATGCGTCCGACTCTCGCGCGCTTATTGAAAACGCAAATGCGCCCGAAGAGGTGAAGACGCATTACGACAGCTTTATATCAAAGGCCGACGAGCTGAAAAACGATAGCAGTAACGCGTACGCCTTTAAATTAGAGACGGGCTTTAAAGAAAAATACGAGGCGATAAGCGCGTATTACGATCAAGATGAATACGCTCGTCTGACAGAGGCTCTTATAAAAGCAGAGCGCGATATAAGAGAATGTCAGACAGACGACGAAGCAGACGCCATTATAAAGAGCTTTTTTGAGCATACCGCGAAGGGCTTCAATACAATTCCCGACATTATTTATAAAAAACTCTCACTCATCAATATCAACTATATGGAATACGGAGTCGATATCATTGAGCTTGACGAAATAGCCGACAAGATACTGAGCTTTCTCTCGCAGTCCGACTCTGTCGCGCAACTCCTTGAAAACAAGACAGGCAGAGCAGGCGTTTACGAGCTTGCTTCTATGGAAGGCTCTGAGTCTCTTTCCTATTATTCCGCGCTTGCAAATTATAAAGTGGAAAATTCGAGTGTGGACTTGATTTTAAAAACAGAAGCGCTTTACTTAGCATACGAAAAATTAGAGCAGGCAAACGAAGCGGCGAAAAGCGTTATAAAGGCTATAGACGCTATAGGAAAGGTCCGTCTTGATTCCGAAGCTAAAATCGCCGAGGCAAGAAAAGCGTATGAGGATTGGAGTAAAAAATATTCTATTGAATATGACGGAATAAACGGCTCTATGATCTCCAATTACAGCGTCCTCGAAAATGCCGAAGAGACAATGGAAGATTTGCCCGAAAAGGCAGAAAAGGCGGCTAAAAAGGTGCGCGAGGAGATAAAAGCGCTGCTTGCGAAGAGCATTATATATTCGGACACCGACCAAGGTGTCGGACAGGCTATCGCGGCAGCATATAGCTCATATAACAGCTGGATAGAGACATACGGAAATTTTGCTGATATATACGTAAACGACGGAACAAACTACAGGCTGAAATTGGATTCCTACAATAACGAATATCAGCAGATAGTCAATATGGCGAATGAAATTCTTACGAAAATTAAAGAGCTTCGCGCTCTCATATCCGATATGAGCTACGATAACTATGAGTCCTGCTCTTCTCAGGTGGACACGGCGTATAAAAGCATTACCACTCTCTATACCTCATTCAAGAATACAAACGGGCATATAACGGATAAAATATCCGAATATGAGCTTATAGAGGATGAAATTCTGTACGCCAAATTCAAGGTACATTATGACCGTTACTGCAAGCTGATAGAGACCGAATTTAACGGATACTTTGAAAAGATATCAACAGACCTGTCCTTCCGTGAGCAAAGGGAGAGCATAAAAAAGGCTTACGAGGACGCAAAGAGCAAGTTTTCTTCCCTTTTTAGCTACGAAAAGTCCTTAGACGCCAATATTTCGGCATTAGAGGACGAATATGAAAAGCAATCGGAAAAACTGAAAGAGCTGTTCAATGAATACTGCTACGATTATGAGAAATTCTCGGCGAACGAAAGGCTTGTCGAGCTGAGTAAAAGCTATAGTGACATTTCCTTTGTTCAGACGCGCGACTCTATAATCGAAGAGGCTCAGAGAAAAATAACAGAGCTGTCACAGAGCGTTTCCCTTCAAAGCTACAAGGAATCCCTTTCAAAAATCGTAGAAAATGCTGAAAAGGACTTAAAGAACGCCTTTCCCTCATAATAAAGTAAAAACTCCTTTCTTTACACAAGGATTGAAACGGCTTTCGCCTGTGTAGTTTAAGGAGTTTTTATTTTTTACATTTTTTGCGTATTTTCTATTGCAAAAAAAGTTTTATTTTGTTATAATAATATAGTTATTATGGAAATATATGATGCGGAGGACGGGACGTATGCACAAAATCGGATTTGATAACGACAAGTATGTAAAGCTGCAATCCGAAAAAATAAGGGAGAGAATTTCAAATTTTGGCGGAAAGCTTTATCTTGAATTCGGTGGAAAGCTTTTTGACGATTTTCACGCTTCCCGCGTATTGCCCGGCTTCAAGCCCGACAGTAAGCTGCAAATGCTTCTTGAGCTTAAAAATGAAGCTGAGATAGTTATTGTCATCAACTCATCCGATATTGAAAAGAACAAAATAAGGGGCGACCTCGGAATTACATATGACTTGGACGTGCTTCGCCTGATAGACGCATTTAAAGGTGTAGGTCTTTACGTCGGAAGCGTCGTTCTCACACGCTTTGCAGAGCAAAGCGCGGCTATTGCCTTCGAGCGCCGTCTTGAAAGCCTGGGCGTAAAGGTGTTCCGTCACTATTCCATTCCCGGTTATCCCTCTGACATTGAAGCAATCGTAAGCGACGAGGGCTTCGGCAAAAACGATTATATAGAAACCGAGCGACAGCTTGTAATAGTTACCGCTCCCGGTCCGGGCAGCGGAAAAATGGCAACCTGTCTCTCTCAGCTCTATCACGAGCACAAAAGAGGCGTACAGGCAGGCTATGCGAAGTTTGAAACCTTCCCGATATGGAATATTCCCCTCAAGCACCCTGTAAATCTTGCGTATGAGGCGGCTACGGCTGACCTTAACGACGTAAATATGATTGACCCGTTTCACCTTGAGGCTTATGGAGAGACAACGGTAAATTACAACAGAGATGTTGAGATTTTCCCTGTTGTTACGGCAATGCTTGAGAATATTCTCGGTACCTGCCCATACAAGTCTCCAACAGATATGGGTGTAAATATGGCAGGCAACTGCATTATCGATGACGAGGTAACAAAGACTGCATCGCGTCAGGAGATCCTTCGCCGCTATTATACCGCACTCTGTGACCAGCGTAAAGGACTTATCGGTGAGGATATTGTGCTTAAGCTCAAGCTTCTCATGAAAAAAGCAGGAATTACAGTCAATGACCGTGAGGTTATGGCACCTGCACTTCAGAGAGCGGCTCTTACGGGAGCTCCTGCGGCAGCAATGCAGCTTCCCGACGGCAGTATAGTTACAGGAAAGACATCGGAGCTTCTCGGTGCGTCATCGGCACTATTGCTTAATGCTCTTAAAAAGCTTGCAGGACTTGAAGATGATGTACATCTTATTTCTCCGACAATCATTGAGCCTATCCAGCATCTTAAAACCGAT
>JAZQGJ010000044.1:0-3580 GCA_045539995.1 Eubacteriales bacterium | reverse complement strand
TCAAAAAAGGACTCCATCGGAGTCCTTTTTTCTATTCCTCCACCCACGCGACAGCTCTTACGGGAGCGCCGTCGGCATCGGCGAGCTTCAGCGGCAGTGCCGCAAAGTCCACGAGCTTATCTGCGATAAGGTCGAGATTTTTGAGATTTTCAATAATGAAAACATTATTATCCGAAAGAATCTGACCGTGACGCCAATATCTGTCGCAGTCGGCAAGGTCTACGCTCGGTGTATCGAAGCCGATACCGCGGATTTCGTATTTATCGTCATAGGTCAGCATAGCACCCCACAGGTCTAAAATGGGATAACCCTCGAAATATTCGGGCGTTCCCCACTTTTTATCCCAGCCGGTGCAAAACAGGAGAAAATCAGCCTCCTCGAGCTTGTCACGATAGCTCAAGATACGCTCCTTTGTTATCTGCTCACCCGGTTTTAGTCCTCTGCAATCAATGACGAGCGCCTTACCGATGAAATAATCGGGCGGCATATCGCTCAAGCTCCTCGCACCCTCAAAGAAATGCGAGGGCATATCCATATGCGTGCCTGTATGAGAATTGATGGAAATATCGGTCACACAGGGGCTTTTGTTTTCATAGTCGGAATTTACCTTTAGGGTTGGCGACGCATCACCCGGGAAGGTCGGCATCCCCTCTCTTATCTCGTGTGTCAGGTCGATAACTCGTTTGTCACTCTTTTTCTTTATATGCTTCGGGGTGTCCGTCAGCCAGCTTTCCTCGAGGGCTGAAATATCGGAAAGAACACTCGGGTCGTCCTCGTTTATATAGGGCGTCTCGTCTGTAATACGGTTTATAAGAAGCATAATGCGTATAAGCTCAATAGCATCACGGGCGAATGTGCTAACGGATGTAACCTTTTGTATCACTGTCTCACAGCCACGGGCTGTCGAAAAGTCATACCCGTGTCGCTTTATCATAGCCTCGACATCATCAAAATGCTGCCCGAAAAGTCCTGTCCCCTCATAAGCCTCAACGCCGCACTCCCAGGTGCGATTAAAGTCGGATAACACTATCCTGTCACCGTAATAGGTGCAGTATATACCGAACACAAAGCTGTCGTAGGAGTCAATGGCGTATTTTGTCCTGTCCTCAAAACGCCAGTCAAACTCAATATAAAAACCGTCCTTAAAGTGAGGGGCTCTGCAATAATCGTTACACACATCACCAAAGTGAAGCGGCTTTACTCTGTAAAAGACATATTCATCCTCACGCTCTATGAAAAATTCCTTTATCTTTAGAAAATCAGAATATTCCTTTCTCATAAGGTCACTCTTCCCTTGGTTTTTGCTTTTGAATTATGCTAAATTCGCTTCTGTAATACTTAAAAGTTATGTAATAATAACACCGAAGAGGGCGTGGAGTATTCTGTTGCCGAATCCTACTCGTCTGAAGTCGACATCAACCGCACGGCAGGGTAAAATTCTCGCCCCTGCGGGAATAATAATCGCCAAAATAAGCGTCACCGTCTGCGGAATTACCCAAAGCCAGCCCGTTAACCAATAGAAAAAGGTTACAGGTGTTAATTCAATTCTCCAGCCGGGCTCGCTGACAACCCTCTCCTTGCGCTCCCAGTTTTTGATATGATTTTTCCACTCGTAAGAAACCTCTGTGACCTCCGTGTTATCATACCATTCATCAGCCAGGTTGAAGCCCTTGCCTGCCCCTGTAACAAGACACATATACAGGTAGAAAAGTATCGCAACTATAAAAGCTGCTATATCGACCCAGTCGGGCAAATCATCCGTCAAAACATAATTCAAGAGGTTATAAAGCAACACGAAAAAGAAAATGCTGTGAAAGAAGGATTGTATCCAAAGGCCAAGTTGCCACTTGATATTCTGTCCCTTATAAACAACAGGGTCGCTGCTCGCAGCAAAATTTCTTTCCCTTTCCTTCTCCTTTTTCTGCTTTTTGAAGTAGTAATCACTGGAAATAGAGAGCTGTAAATAATGCTTTAAGAAGAAATCCTTAGGTGCGTCAAAGTCGAGGCTCGGCTTGTAACGAGGGTCAATATTCACACCTATGACACCGAGAACTATCGAAATCACCTGAAGCGGCAATCTTAATACCGACAGCGGTATATCGGTTAAAAACAGCAGTATGCTCGGCTGCTCGCCATATCTCACTAAATCAGAGATATGATTAGCGACAAGAACAACGATAGCACATACAATCATAGGCCATACTTTTCCGTCCGGGGCGTGAAAGCTGTCATTCATAAAAGCTAAAAATGTCGCCGCAGCACCCGTCTGCACTGCAGAAATCGGCGTCAGCACAAATAGCATCAAAAGAAAATGTCCAAAGCTCATTCTCAAACTCCTATAATATTAAAAAGTCACAAAAATTACTGAATAAGTCCATCAAGCACGCCACTGATATCTACTACAAGTGCAAAGACACCGAACACCGCACCGAAAATACCGATAATAAGCCCGAGCACCGACATTTTATCAAAATAACCGAGCCCCTTTCCTGAAATCATCGCCATAGCAATAGCAGCTACGGCAAGCGGAATACCTATATAATAAATGGGCGAAAGAAGCACTGAGAGTATCGAGAATACGAGCGAAAGTATCGACCACAGCATACTCGGACGCTCTTCCGGAAGCGAATAATATTCGAGAGAGTCATCACCAAGCTCGGCTGTTTTATCAAGAGCTGTTTCATCTGTCTCAAGGGGAGCTATGTTATTGTTCTCGTCTATATAATCTTTCATATCCACCTCTCAAATAATCTTTTAAATATATTCTACCACACAAAAAATAAAAAAGCAACAGGAGCGACATTTTTTCTCGGAGAGGAATAAAAATGGGACTTTGTGAGAAGATAATACCAACTAAAAATGAATTAAGCAATCCTCAGAGAATAATGCCGAGCCGTTATACTATTCGCTATTCTTCGGCTATTCTCACACGCGTATTATATATAAAGGAAGATTTGTTTTGGATATATATACAAAGGAAGATAAAGAAAAACTAATAAAAAAGCACTCTCCGAAATCGCCGATAGTAAAGGATGCGCTCCTCGCCTTTCTTTTTGGCGGCGCAATATGCGCCTTTGGCGAGGCTCTGCGACACCTATATTTATACCTCGGAGCAAGGAGCGAGGACGCCGCCGTTTATGTGTCTGTAACGGTCATTTTAATAGGAGCTGCTCTGACGCTAATCGGCGTCTTTGACAGGATAGCAAGGTATGCCGGAGCCGGTACTCTTGTTCCTATTACAGGCTTCTCAAATGCGATAACAAGTCAGGCAATAGATGCAAAGAGCGAGGGTGTCGTCCTCGGTATAGGCTCAAAAATATTTACGGTATCGGGGCCTGTAATTCTTTTTGGACTAACTGCGGGAGTTCTTTACGGCATAATTTATTTTTCGGTTACAGAGATTATGAAAATGCTTTAATTTTGTAATAAAATCGCTGTTTTGACTATAACTATTTACAAAAAATAATAATAAAGGTTTACTTTAATGAGAATTATAAGGTTAAATTGCGGTGCTTACTTTTGTGCCTTTTCGGCAGTAGGCGGCTCTGCCGAAAGAGATGGACCTCTCGGGGATAAATTT
>JAZQGJ010000043.1:0-27809 GCA_045539995.1 Eubacteriales bacterium | reverse complement strand
AGTTTATATCGAGCAAATATTCAGGAGAGACGAGGCGAAAATTTGAAGTAATATGGGATATTGCAAGAATTTTTGCCGAAGTATATACGAATATTTGCCGATAGAAACCTTATTAGTTCGAGTTCGCTTAGGCTACTTCCTTCGGGGCGCGAGCGACGATTTTTCCTCAAACCTGCCTATCCCCTCAAACTAAAAGGGGCTTCATATTCAGGCATAATCGCAAAAAAGAGATTTTATTTTCTAATAAAGTCTCTTTTTCTTTTGCTTTCTAAAATGTTTAAATGGCGAATTTGCTAATAGTTCTCTCTTTTTTAAAATAATAACCTCTTTTTTAAGAATACTAATACTATTCTGTAGAAAAAGAGAAAAAAGAAATGATAAAAATAACGCACGTAATTACGGACAGCAATATAGGCGGGGCGGGAATACTGCTCTTTAATCTTCTCTTTGAAATCGACAGACGGAATTTTGCCTTTGAAGTAATTCTTCCGCGAGGGGCGGCGCTTACGCCTATGCTTTCCTCGCTTGATATTCCGTTGCTCGAAGCTGATATTTCTCCCGACTGCTCGTTTTCTCCGAAGGATTTTTTCCTTTTCAGACGTATTCTTTCAAAAAGCCCGACAGACGTCCTCCACACACACGGCTCTCTCTCTGCGCGGCTCGCGGGGCGCTCGCTTTCACTTCCTAACTGTATACTGACTCGCCATTGTGACACGCCTGTAAAAATGCCAAGTTTTGTTTACAACAAAACCACCGACCTTACTGTTTGCACTTCCTTTCCCTTGTACGAGCATATGCTCTCCTACGGGGTGCCGAAGGAGAAGCTTCGCTTAATAGTGAACGGCGCTAAAGCGCCTGTGGCCATAGGCGAGGAAAAAAAGAAAGAGCTTCGCTCGCTGTTTCGTATTCCGTCCAACTCAAAGGTCGTGGGAATTGTCGGCAGACTTGAAAAAATAAAGGGACAGGAAGTTTTTTTGCGAGGCGCGCGCGAGGTGTTGAGCGTCAGGCGCGACTGCATATTTATGCTTGTCGGGGACGGCGGCGAGCGGCAAAGGCTTGAAGCGCTTTCTGCTCGCTTGGGTATTTCCGATTTTGTGCGCTTTTGCGGACACAGACAGGACGCGGGCGAGATAATGAACCTTTTCGACGTTTCTGTAAACTCGTCTTACGGCTCGGAAACCTCCTCACTCGCCATCTCCGAGTCTCTCGGTCTCGCCATTCCCGTCGTCGCCTCGGATATTGACGGAAACAAACGCTTGTTGAACAGGGGAAGCTGTGGTCTGCTCTTTAAATGCGGCGACGCCTCTTCTCTTTCACGCTCGATTCTTTCGCTCCTTGAAAACGATAAGGCGCGCATGGCTCTTGCAAAAAGAGGCTATGAGCTTTACAGAAACGAGCTTAATGCGTCTCTTATGGCGAGAAAATACGAAGCGCTCTACAGAGATCTTTCAAAAAAATAAAGGGACCTTTTGGGTGAAAACCGCCTCACTTTTTCAAAAACCGCGCGTCGTTTAAAAAAATAGGTTGAATTTATTTTCGTTTTATGGTACAATGTCTCTGTATACAAATTCCAATTACAGAGGAATATAATAAAATGAAGAAAAAATATCTTGAATGCGGAAAAATAATAAATATTCACGGCATTCACGGCGCTCTCAAAATTGAGCCGTGGTGCGACTCGCCCGAGATTGCCGCAGGTCTTTCTCAGATTTACTTTGAAGAAAAGGACGGAAGCTATTCCGAAGCGAAGGTAAAGCGCGCGTCGGCGGCAGGCAGATTTGTTCTTATGACGCTCGACGGCGTCGAGACGCCCGAAGCGGCGCGTGAATACAAGGGCCGTGTTTTTTATGCCGACAGAGACGATATTCCACTTGAAGACGGGGCGTTTTTCCTCTCGGATATTATCGGTCTTCCCGTGCGCGACGCAGATACGGGCAAGCTATACGGCAGAATAAAGGACGCCGACTTTTCAAGGCATACCCCGCTTTATACTATAGAAACCGAGCGCGGCGAGGTCCTGTATCCCGCCATCTCGGAATTTGTTAAGGAAATTGATATTGATACGGGTGTAAAAATCTGTCCAATATCGGGTTTTTTCGATGAAGTTTGATATAATGACTCTCTTTCCCGAGATGGTGACCGCCATTCTCTCCGAAAGCATAATAGGCAGAGCCGCGCGCGCGGGCTTTCTGGAATTTGAATGCCATAATATCAGAGATTTTTCAGAGAACAAGCATCGTACCGTCGACGACACTCCGTCGGGCGGCGGTATGGGAATGGTTATGGCGGCGCCTCCCATATATAACTGCTTTGCTTCCATTATTGATAAGAAAGAGAACAAGGAAGAAAAACGCCGCGTCGTCTATATGTCTCCCAAGGGACAAATACTGACGCAAAAGAAGGCGGAAGAGCTTAAGAGCTACGACAACATAATAA
Source organism: Eubacteriales bacterium (assembly GCA_045539995.1). Taxonomy (GTDB): domain Bacteria; phylum Bacillota; class Clostridia; order Oscillospirales; family CAG-272; genus UBA1740. The sequence continues at coordinate 25,373 of JAZQGJ010000043.1, read as the reverse complement.
TTCTCTGCGGACACTATGAGGGCGTCGACCAGAGAGTGCTCGACGAAATAATAGACGAGGAAATCTCGGTCGGCGACTACGTTCTGACGGGTGGAGAGCTTCCCGCCTGTATTCTGGTCGACTGCGTTTCGCGCCTTCTTGACGGAGTCCTCGCCTCCCCCGAATGCTACGAAAACGAGAGCATCGCAAGCGGACTCCTCGAATATCCGCAGTATACGCGTCCCGCCGTTTTTCACGGCGTGGGCATTCCCGAGGTTCTTTTGTCGGGGCATCACAAAAAAATTGAAGAGTGGCGGCTTGAGCGCTCGTTGCTTCTTACAAAGGAACGGCGTCCCGACCTCTATCTTGAATATATGCGCTTGCATCCTCCAAAGGAGGAGAAAAGGAGGCGCGTAAAAAAGCCGAAAGGAGAAGCACCCAATGAGTGAAAACGGACAAGAAAAAAAGCCCGTCTCCGAGAAGTATTATCAAGCAGGCAGCTCGGGTGAAAAAGGCGCGCCGAAAAAGGCGTCGAGAAGCGTTTTTCGCAACGAGGATTTTGAACAGGACCTTACCGTCGACCTTGAAAAAGCGAAGACAACCGATTTTGCCACCGTAAAGCCCTCAAGAGAAAGCGCGGGCAAAAAAGCAAACAAAGCTTTACACAACTCGCAGTCCCACTCTCAAAAGGGGAAAAGCCCTTCAAGCTCTCGCTCCTCTCAAAACACGCCTTCTCCCAATTCCGAAAAAGCCGCCCCGTCTGACAAAAATGAAAGAGTGATGCGCTTACGTCCCTCGCGCGACGGCTATTCTCAAAAGGAAAGAGACGCTTCAAAGAGTATGACTAAAGTCATTTCAAAGGTAAGCGAAACCGTTTCTACGCAAAATGAAAAGCGCAAAAAGCGCAGGACCGAAAACGTCTCGGCGCAAATACGCAAGAACAGGCGCTTAAGAGAAATGAGAAAGAGAAGGTTTATTTCCTCTGCTCATCGTTCTCCCTTTTTAAAATTTTTTCTCGGTCTTTTTGAAGAGCACGAGGCGTCCTTTGACTCAAAATCGAAGCTTCACAGCCTTTTTGAACGCTTGAGCGCGTTCTGCTATACCAATCGCCTTTCTAAATTTTTGCATAAGATGCATCTTTCCTTCGCCTTCTGTGAGGCAAGACATTACGGCGCGTTTCTTTTGACCTTCGGTCTTTTCGTCCTGCTTGGACATCTGTCCGCCTTGTTTCTGAACATACCCTATTCAGATACGAGCTACCTGTCCTCTGCGGCAGGCCTCGCCTGCGTCGTTATTTCACTGCCCTTGATTTTCAGTCGGCGTACTATTTCACACGTTTTGGAAAATAGCTTTATTACCGACCTTTTGTTTTTCCGCTTTTTAGGGGCGAGAAAGCAAAATCGCAAGGACGAAATCAAGGTGAAGCTTTTTTATCCCGTCGCGTACGGAATATTTTTGGGACTCTGCGCTTTTATTGTATCTCCCGTAAAGATTCTGGCTATACTGTTATTAGCGCTTTTTGTCGGCTTCGTCATAGCTTCTCCCGAATTTGGAGTTACGTCGGCTGCGCTTCTTCTTCCCTTTTTGACCTATCTGCGCCATCCGACTGTCATCGTATGCGCCTTTATCCTTCTTTGCTACGTCTCCTATCTGCGAAAGCTCTTGCTTAAAAAGCGCTCGTTCCGTCTCTCGCCCTGCGACCTGTTCGTTTTGATTTTTATGCTCTTCTATCTGGGCGGAGGGCTGGTCTCATATGCAAAGGGGCTTTCCTCCTTTGAAAACTCGATAGTCTTTTGCTGTATAATCTCGGTTTATTTCCTTTCGTCAAACCTTTTGATTAACAAGCGTATTATAGGAACCTTTATGAGAGCTATGCTCCTTTCGGGTATGATAATTTCTTTTTTGGGAATTTATCAGCAATTAAGCGGAAACGCAGTCGCCGACTGGCTCGACGTTGCGGCGTTCGCCGATATTGCGGGCAGAGTCAGCTCGACCTTCGACAATCCCAACGTTTTCGCATCGTATCTTATTATGATTATCCCCTTCGTTTTCGTGCCGTACAGGGAAAGACCGAGCTTTGTCTCGGTGGTATTTAAGCTTTTTGCTTTCGCGCTTCTCATTGCGGCGCTTGTATTTACCTGGTCGAGAGGCGCTTGGCTCGGACTCATCGTGTCCCTTCTCTGCTTCGCCATCTTCCGACTGCGCAAATCCCCGAAGATATTCGCTCTTATATTCACCTTTATCCCGAACCTTCTCCTGCTTGCGCCACGCTCGGTTACCTCTCGCTTTTCCTCCATCTTTTCCTTCCTCGATACCAACGTGGACTCATCGGTCTCCTACCGATTTACAGTATGGAAGGACTCTCTGCAGCTTTTTAAAAACAACCTTTTCGGTGGTGTGGGTGTCGGTCCCGACGCCTTTCATAACGCCTACAGAGCGTTTAGCAGTATAGGCGCAGAGACGGTAGAGCATTCCCACAACCTTTATTTGCAAATAGGCATCGAGCTCGGCATCTTCGCTCTGCTCACCTTTGCTTTAATTCTTCTATTTACCTGCAAAAATTGCTTTTCTCTCGAATTTTCGACAAATGAAAGCTCGGTGCATCCTGTCTGCGCCGCCGCTTTTTGTTCCGTTCTCGCTCTTTTGACGAACGGACTCACCGATTACGTCTGGTATAACTATCGCGTCTGCTTCCTCTTCTGGCTGCTTCTCGGTCTTTGCACCGCGTCATACAGAATAGGCCTTTCAGAGCAGAGACAGAGAGATTATCTCTCGTCGCTTATATCAAACAAGGCGACACTCGACGTGCAGATTTTAAAGTAAACATTTGTTTACGTTCCCTTTGCGTTTATAAAAAGAGGTGCTAAATGAATTTTTCTTTTACGCGCCGTAAAAACAAAGTTTTTTCGCTTTTGCTTTTTTCTCTTGCTTTGATTTTTATCTTTTTTTCGTTTTTCTGCTCTGCCCCGCTCGTCTCAATGGCGAAGGAGACCGAGAACGTTTCCCTGATATACAAAATAAGACTTCATAAGATAAGAGACGACGTCGCCCTACACATAAAGCAGGGCGACAGCATTATAGAGGCAGTCGGAAAATACAATATAGGAGAAGTCCTTGAAGTCCGATACGAGCGCTCTTGCGCCGAGGTCTTCAGCCATCACGAAAACAAAAACGTCATCTCCGAATATGAGGGCTACTGCGATATAGTTCTTACCGTGTCCTCTTCTGCTTCAAAAAGCGAGCGCGGATACGTAGTAAACGGCTATCTCTTGCGTCTTTCAAAGGAAATAGCCCTGCGTCTTCCCGACTTTTACGGCGTGGGAAAATGCGTTTCTGTTACGCGCGCGGAGGGTAGGCTATGAAAAGAATGGCAAAAAGACGTCTTTCCTATCTCGATTACGTGATTATCGCGCTGCTCGCCTGCTTTGTTTTAAGCGTTTTTTCCCGCTACGTAAAGGCGGAAATGAACTCACTCGAATCTATTGAGACGAGCGCAGAAATTTCCTTTGAAGTACACGGCGTCCCTCCCGAGCTTTTAAACGTCCTGCAGCTTGAACGCAAGCTCTTTTTCGCCGACGGCGCAGAGCTTGGCAACGTTATGACGGAATCTCTGCGCTTTGATGCCGCCGAGCTTTTCGTCACGGGCCTTGACGGCGTTATAACGAAGACTCGCTCAAGCTCGCTTTATGACGTTTTCGGCACACTTTCGGTTACGGGCGAGCAAAACGAGGGGGGCTTTTTCGTAAACGGAGACGTCTATATTGCGCCGAATATGACCGTTTCTGTCAAAAACGCGCTTGCCGAGATGAATATTTTTATCGTAAACGTAGATATTTTTTAATCTTTTCCTCTCGGTTTTGTCACTTTTGCGAAAAAAATCTTAATGTTGACTTTTTTTCGTTAAATTTGCTCAAAACCTATTGATTTTATTTAATAATTTTGCTATACTCTAATTATAGTAATAAATATTCACAGAGGTATAAAAAATGATTACTCGCAACGTTACGATAAAAAACGCGCTCGGTCTGCACGCAAGGCCTGCTACCTTCTTCATTCAGAAGGCCAATACCTTTAAATCTTCTATCTGGGTTGAAAAGGAAGACAGACGTGTTAATGCGAAAAGCCTCTTGGGCGTGCTTTCACTCGGAATCACAAACGGAATGTCCGTTACTCTGATAGCAGACGGCGCCGACGAGAAGGAAGCTTTGGACGGTCTCGAAAACTTAATTGATACTCAGCTTAAGGACTAAGCCCGACTGTTTTTATAGCAGAACGCGGCTAAGAGAAGGAAGACGGCGGCGCTTTTTTGCACCGCCCTTTCTTATATATGGGATAAAAAACGACAGGGGGATGAAAAATGGGCGATATACTTTATTTAAGAGAAAAAGCGAACGCGCTGCCCCTATGTCCCGGCGTTTATCTTATGAAGAACAAGGACGGAAAAATAATTTACGTCGGAAAATCAAAGAAGCTGAAAAACCGTGTCAGCAGTTATTTTCTCTCTCGCGCTCATTCGTATAAGACCGAAAAAATGGTCCAGTCGGTTTCTGATTTCGACACCATTCTGTGCGACACCGAAATAGAAGCCTTGACTCTTGAAAATATACTGATAAAAAAGCACTCGCCTAAATATAATATAAAATTGAAGGACGCGAAGTCCTATCCCTATATTAAGATAACGGACGAGCCGTACCCGAAGCTGATAGTCACTCGCGAGCGAGCCTCTGACGGAAGCTATTACGGCCCTTATTCAGGAATGGCAGACGCATATGCGGCGGCAGACGCTATAAGAAAGGCGTTCTCGCTTCCCAACTGCAAGCGCAGCTTTCCGAAGGACATAGGACGCGAGCGCCCCTGCCTGTATAAGCAGATGGGAAAATGCTGCGCCCCCTGCGCAAATTCTATCTCACAAGAGGCGTATAACGAGCTTATACGGGCGGCAAAAAGAACTCTTGACGGAAAAACCTCAGAAACTGTGGCAGAGCTTGAGCGCGAGATGCTCGCCTTTGCCGAAAAAGAGCAGTTTGAAGACGCTCTGCGTTGCAGAAACAGTATTTTCGCGCTGAAAAAGCTCTCGGAAAAGCAGAAGGCAGTGACCTCCGATAAGACGGAGCTTGACGCAATTTCTCTTTACACAGACGAGCTGTGCGGCGTAATTTCCGTGCTTTCGATCCGCGAGGGGCTTCTCATCTCAAAAAACGAATTTGTTTTTTCCTCTGATGAAATTTCCGATTCGGAAGCATTTTCCGCATTTTTATTCGAATATTATTCAAGCTCTTCGTCTCTGCCTCGCAAGATTCTTTTAGACACAGTCCTTGAAGAAGAGGACCTCTCTCCTCTCTCCGAGCATTTGCGCAAAAGGGCGGGACACAGGGTTTTAATCCATACGCCAATGCGAGGCGAAGCTAAAAGGCTCTGCGAGATGGCGCACTCTAACGCAAAAGAGCGCGCCGCGCGCTACCGAAAAGAGATAGAACGAGAGGACAAGGCGCTGATTTTACTCGCAAAAACGCTCTCGCTTGAAATTCTGCCCGAAAGAATAGAGGCCTTTGATATTTCAAACATAGGAAGCGAGCATATTACCGCCTCTATGGTCGTCTATGCAGACGGAAAAATGAAAAGGTCGGACTATCGCAGCTTCAAAATACAATCAACCGACGGAGTAGACGATTACGGCGCTCTGCGCGAAGCGCTTACAAGACGGCTTTCTCATATAGGAGACGGCAGCGCCTCTCTCGGCGACTCCCCCGACCTTATTCTGCTTGACGGCGGCGTCGGGCACGTCGGAGTGGGCAAGTCTGTCCTTGAAGCGCTCGGTCTCTCTATTCCGATTTTCGGTATGGTAAAGGACGAGCATCACAAGACGAGAACGCTCTGCGACACCGAAAACGAGTTTGGCATTGCGCACGAGCAGGCGCTCTACGCGCTCATCTTTCGCATACAGGAGGAAGCGCATCGCTTTGCCGTCTCACATGCAAGAGACGCGAAAAGAAAAACGCTTAAAAAATCGGTTTTGTGCAGCATAGACGGTATAGGTGAAAAAAAGGCAAAAACCCTGCTCACCTTTTTTGGCAGCGTCAAGAGGCTGTCGGGCGCTGGCGTTGAGGATATTGCTTCCGTCAGGGGAATAACCAAAACAGACGCCGAGCGCATCGTCGCCTTTTTCGAAAAGAAAAAGAAAACGGAGGTCTAACCGACAACAATTCTTCGGCGATAAATGGCAGACCAACTCTTCGGCTACAAACGCCCGTCAAGACACTCGGTAATAAATGACCGACAAGACACTCGGAGATAAATTCTTGCGCCCTTGGCGCTTGTCTCCAAAAAGGCTAACTAAAATTTACATTTTTTGAAAGGGAAGAATTTTTATGATGAGAATTATTACGGGAAGCGCAAAGGGCGTAAGGCTCGAAACGCTTGAAGGGGATAATACCCGTCCTACCTCGGAAAGAATAAAGGAAGCCGTTTTCTCGGCTATTCAGTTTGAAGTCGAGGGCTGCCGAGTTCTTGACCTTTTCGCAGGAAGCGGACAGATGGGGCTTGAAGCGCTCTCAAGAGGGGCTGAATCCTGTATGTTCGTCGATTCTTCTCCTGAGGCTATAGCCATAGTAAAGAAAAATATTGAAAAAACCAAATTTACCGAACGCTGCCGCTATCTTATAAGCGACTACCGAAATTATATACGAAAAGCGGCAAACGAGAAGGACTTTGACCTCATTTTTATAGATCCGCCCTATGCCGATAACTCGGTTGGCGACGCGCTTGAAAGAATTGTCAAAGCGAAGTTAGCTTCTTGTGGTTGCATTATCGTATGCGAAAGCGGAAACGAGGATATTTTTGATACAAGGGCAGAGCTTTATTCTCTCTTCGAGCTTAAAAAGAAGGCTCGCTACAGCAAATCCTATATAACTATTCTGACCTATAAGGGTGAATGATTATGGAAAACAACAAAAAAAGAAGCGCGCTTATTTGCGGCAGCTTCGATCCCATAACGCTCGGACATTTAGATATTATCAGGCGCGCGTCTTCGCTTTTTGACACGGTTTACGTCACCGCGTTTATCAATCCAGAAAAAAGCTATTGCTTTTCAAAAGAACAGCGTCTCGCCTTTATGAAGGCGGCCTGCGCCGATATTAAAAACGTCGTCTGCGATTTCAGCGACGGTATGGTGTGCGATTACGTAAAGAGCAATGATATCGACTGCATAGTAAAGGGAATAAGAAACGAAAAGGACCTTTCCTATGAAGCCGAGATGGCAGATTTTAACCGAAGGTGCAGCGGTCGGGAGACCTTGTTTCTCGTCTCTTCAAAGGAGCTCGAAAATTGCAGCTCGACTCTCGTGCGAAGCGCGCTCGAAAAGGGCGGCGACCTCTCTCTTTTGCTTCCCGCAAGCATTTTAGACGAGGTAAAAACGGCTTTTTGCAAGAAAAGAGACAACTAATATTTACATTTTGCAAGGGAAAATTGTATGAAATTTTTTGATTGCTCGGCAGTCGAGCGAAAAATTGGCTACGTCTTTAATAACAAGGCTCTTTTGAAGCAGGCGTTTACGCGCGCGTCCTACTGCAACGAAATGAGGCAGTCGGGAAAGGAAGTTCAGAGCAACGAGGTCCTTGAATTCTGTGGGGACAGCGTTCTTTCGGGCGCAATAATCACGCTTCTTATGGAAAGATACTCAAAATTGTCCTCTCTCGGCATAATCACCGAGCTGGGCGAGGGCGACTTTTCCAACGTAAAAAGCCGTCTTTGCGACAAGAGTATGCTTTCGGCAAGAATAAAAGAGCTTGGCTTATATGAATATCTGCTTTTAAACAAAGGCGACGAAAAAATGAATATCGCCGTACAGCCCTCCGTTATGGAGGACCTTTTCGAGAGCATTATCGGCGCTCTTTATTTCGACTGCGGCAAGGATATGAAGGTAGTCATCGAGGTGGTGGACAAAATGCTTGAGGTTGACCGATACTTTGAGAGGACCGAGAAGCCCCAGCAGCGAAGCAGTAAAAATCTCTTGCAGGAATGGTGTCAGGCGCGCTCGCTTGAGCGACCTATATACGAGGTGGTTGCCGAATTCGGCCCCGAGCACGAGAAGCAGTACCGTGTCTTGTGCAAAATCGAGGGTAAGAATTTCGCTATAGGCGAGGGCAAGAACAAAAAATCTGCCGAAAGCGACGCCGCGCAAAAAACCTATCAGACGCTTTCAAAGAATTAAAATCATTATTAAGGAGAAACACAATGTCAGTCGCTATCATTACAGGCGCTTCGTCAGGCTTAGGACGCGAATTCGCTCTCCAGCTTTACAATAAAAAAGAGGTTGATGAGTTTTACCTTATAGCAAGGCGAGAAGAGCGTCTTTTGGCTTTAAAGGAAAAGCTCGGTGGAAACGCGCGCGTTATTTGCGCAGACCTGACTGAAAAGGAGGGGCTTGAAAAAATACGCGAAGCCCTTAAGGAAAACTCGCCTGACGTCAAGTATCTTATAAACGCATCGGGCTTCGGCAAGTTCGGCGATTTTTCCGAGATTTCCGAAATTGATACCGAAAAAATGATAGACTTAAACGTAAAAGCCTCTGTGCTTATTACACATATGACTATCCCGTATATGAAAAAAGGCTCTCATATTATAGAGCTTGGCAGTGGCTCTTGCTTCACGCCTCTTCCGAATTTCAACGTGTATGCCGCGAGCAAGTCCTTTATTCTGCATTACACGAAGGCGCTTAAATATGAAGTAAGGCATCTCGGCATTTCCGCTACTGCCTTTTGTCCCGGCTGGGTTGAGACCGAATTTCTCGGAAAGGCTACCGATATTACGGGCGCAAAGGGCCCGAAGGCGTCTGCTATGAAGCCCCTTTTGAGAGCCGACAAGGTGGTTGCGAAGGCTATCCGTGACGCAAAGCGCGGAAAAACTATGTCGGTGACTAACTCCTACACGAAATTACAGCATCTGCTCTTTAAAATTCTGCCCGACTGCCTGCTTACTAAGGCATGGCTCGGAATGCAGAAGAATTGAAAATTGAAAATTGACAATTGAAAATTAAGGAATAAATCCTTTCGGATTTAAATTAAATAATTGAAAATTAAAAATTGTGAAATTCTTTAAACGCTTTTGAAGTATAACTTTCAATTTTCAATTTTCTCCGTATCGGTCAGCCCCCAACTATCCATTTTCAACTTTCAATTTTAAATTTACTACGATTTTCAATTTTCCATTTTCACTTTTCAATTTAATTTAACGGAGTTTTTTATGTCAAGACAATTCTGGAAGGGTAGCACCCTTTTATCTCCTGTTCCGCCCTGTCTTATAAGCTGCGGAAATATGGAAAAATCAAACATAATAACAGTCGCGTGGACGGGTATTCTAAACACCCACCCACCAAAGACCTATATTTCGGTACGCCCCGAAAGATATTCCTACTCTCTGATAAAGGAATCGGGGGAATTCGTTATAAATCTCGCGCCGTCATCACTTGCGAAAAAGGTGGACTTCTGCGGAATTTACACGGGCGCCAAGGTGGACAAGTTCAAACGCTGCAATTTTACAAAGCTTGAGTCCAAAGAGCTCTCCGTCCCCACAATTGCCGAGTGCCCCATCTCGCTCGAATGCCGTGTCTGCGACATAGTACCTCTCGGTACGCACGATATGTTCGTCGCCGACATTCTTTCGGTTTCGGTTGACGAAAGCATTTTAGACAAGAACGGAAAGCTATGCATAGAAAAGGCAGACCTCTGCGCCTATGCTCACGGCGAGTATTACAAATTAGGCGCGAAGCTCGGCAAAATGGGCTTTTCGACAGACAAAAAAACAAAGCGTTCTCATTAAAGTGTTATTCTTGAAGCGTCCACTTTTTAAAATTTTTACTCTCGGCGGCTTATACAGGGCATAACTTGTTAACGAGAGTTATCTTTGTTCTTTGCAAATGTTTTTAAAACGCAGAATATGCTATGCTTCCCCTCACGACAACTAAAAGGTATGATTTCGAAAACGCGGGATTTCTTACGCAAATCGCGGACGGATACTCTTCGGATACAAGCTGTATCATTTCTACGACAAAATCCCAATATTCTAAACAAAGCTCATTGAACGGATCTTGAGCGAGAGCCAAAATTACTTGTCTAAACGTATTGCGGGGAGTCAGCACATAGAATTCGTTAGATGGATCCCAATATATTGTTCCGTTCTCGCTCAAGTAATAACTGATTTCTTCTTCATATAGAATTCCATATTCGTCATACGGACTCTCTTCGTTGTGCTTATTGTCTGAAGTAATATTTTCTTGAATTTCCTTTGTATGAGATACATTGTCCGTGATTTTATCTGCAGCGTTGTCTTCTTGGGCATTATTTGTGCTGCAGCCTGATAGAATGAGGGTTGCTATGATTAGCAGTAGAGCAACGAGGCTTTTCATGATGTATGTTTCCTCTCCAAGTAAAAAAAGTGTGTCCCAAATTGAGACACACCGAAAAAGTGCATCTCTCCTTGTTGTCACACAAGCTTAATTCCATTTTGGGCATAAGCAAAAAGAGAAAACACCTTTTACCAAGATATAGTTTTCCCAAAATGAACATATTTACTTGTGTGACATAGACATTATACCATGTTTTCAAAGAACTGTCAAGAAAAAATATGAATAGGCGCCATATAGGTAAAGGCGAAGTCCTATTTTGGACTTCGCCTTTTTATTTTTCGTTTTGTTTTTATTCTTCGTTTTCGGCTTTTACCAGCTCGACGATTTCTGTTTCTTCGATGATTTTTTCATACAGAAGATTTACGAGAGCTTCTTCTGCCAAGGCGTCCTCGCCCATCATCTGAATTATCGTTTCAGCCGTGTAGGTCTGTCCGTACATACTCGTATAATAGTTTGCGTAATAGGTAGCAAGAGAATTTATGTTCTCCTCTTTTTCTGCTTCGCTTTCAAAGTCTATCTTCTCCTTCTGAATAATGTAGAAGGGTACCATCTGCATAAGGACAGTTTTTCTTGCGTATTTTTCAATTGCCTCATCAAAAGAAAGCGATTTGTCATAGTTTTCTCCGAAATATTCGGGCGCCATCTCTTCGGCAGTAGAATAGGGGAAATCGGTATACGCTTTAGAATAATAATCAAACGCCTCCTGCAAGCTGCTCTTTGAATACTCTATAAGCTCTGTAACAACCGATTCGGGATACTTCTTTACCTCTGCCTTTTCATAAAGCGAGGCGAAAAGCTTACTAAGCGCTGAATTCTTAAGAGACATCTCTCTGCTTTCCTTCAAATAAAGCTCGACACTCGAACGAAATTCCTCAACCAAAGCGTCGCCTGTAGCGCCCTTCTCGCTCTTGTAGCCTATTTTGCCCGTAATGATTTCTGCTGTCAGCTCGGGAAGCTCTGTTCTCGAAAGCTCTTTAATTATAACGTGGAAAACTGCTTCCTTACCGGAAAACTCCTCATTTAATTTGTAGGGGTCGGGGAAAGTGACCGTTATAGGTGTACTCTCCTCTATTGCGGCGAAGGAAACCTTCATCGAAATTGACGCATTTTCTTTTGCGCCGTCTCCGTCGAAATCATATTCAGCGTCGAAAACAAAGGTTGTTCCAACCGTCTTTCCTATAATCTGCTCTGCGAAGACCGCATCTGCCTCGCTCGGATTTGCAAGGTCTACTCTCACGCTTGCCTCGCCTGTCTTATCGCTTCCGTCCTCTGCTTTATATGCGTAGGAATAATTAACGTAAGCTACGTAGTCAGCCTTTACAGTACCCGACTCTATTCTTGTAAACGAGGTCGTGTTCGGCACTATTCCGACAAGCGCATCCTCAAAGCCGGGGATAAAGCTGTTCGAGCCTATAACGAGAGAGTGAGGGTTTTTGTCGGTCATATTGCTGCCGCCCTCAAAGTCAAGCCCGTCCATTGTGCCTCTGTAATAGAGAGAAACGGTGTCGCCCTCCTCTACAGCGCGGTCTGTATAAGATACCTTTTCCACTACGCTTTCAAGTATTTGCTTAATATAGTCCTCAACGTCAGCGTCGGTTATTTCGGGAATAGCGTCTACTTCTACCCTTTGTCCGAAATAATCGTCTCTGTCAAGAGAGATGTAATCGCTCATTTTTTCCTTGTAAAAACTGAACACTTCATCTTCGTCCTTGTTTTCCTCGTTCTTTTTACAGGACGCCATGCCAAGCGTCAATGATAAAATCATAAGTACGGCAAGGAAGCATAATAAAAATTTTTTCATTTGTTTTTCTCCTCAATGTATTTGAAATATATTAAAGCGCCTTTTATTTGTAGCTGTCTGCCGCCTGTGTTGCTAACTCGTCGCAGCGCTCGTTATATTCGTGTCCGTTGTGCCCTCTCACCCAGAAAACTGTAACCTTATGTTTACTAAGCAGAGTCAAAAGCTCTTCCCACAAATCAGGGTTTTTCGCTTTTCCTTTTTTCCAGCTTGTGCGTCGCCACTCCTCTGCCCAACCGAGATTGATGGCGTCCGTCATATATTTTGAGTCGGAGTAAAGTTCTACCTCGCAGCTTTCCTTTAATGCCGAAAGTCCTTTTATAGCTGCGGTCAGCTCCATTCTGTTGTTCGTGGTATTGCTCTCGCCTCCCGAAAGCTCCTTTTCGACTCCGTTATAATAGAGGATAGCTCCCCATCCACCCGCGCCCGGATTTCCTCTGCAGGCGCCGTCTGTATATATCTTAACCTTTTTCAAGCTTCGTTCCTTTCGCCTTTTAAAAGGCAGCGGGGCGATTTATTTTTTTCATCTCCCCGCTACGTTGCTTCAATTATTCTTCGCTTTCTGCTTCCTCTGCGTCAAGCTGGCTTGTCCAGGTTATAAGACCTGTATCAAAATCGGTGTTGTAATCGGCATAGATAGCGTCAAGAATTTTATTCTTTATAACAGCCTCATTGATATAGCTTTCGCTGAGTCCGTCCACAGTCGCCTTCGCGTTGTTTTCCGAGAGGGCCTTCAAATCGGACTCGCTGTAGCCGTAGCCGAAAATGCTATTATAGAGAGAATAAAGCTGCTTATAATATTGGGTATATTCTACCTCCAACTTTGCCTTAAGCTCTTTCTTGTCCTTCTTCGTCACCTCTGTCAAGCCCATTTCCTTCGCTATGCTGTAAAGCGTGAGCTTGCCCTTGACGAATGCCTTTGCGTTTTCTTCAATTACGCTCTCGTAGTCCTCTTCTCCGTACTTATTCTTCGCATAGGCTTCAAGAGTAGAATACTGCGACTGAATGCTCTGCGCGTCAGGAGAAGCGTTATACTCATATTCGAGGTTGTTCTTTTCCGTCTTTATATAGCTTTCTATCGTGCCTGCAGGGTAAGACGCTACCTCTGTGTTTTCAAGAATAGCTGTCCAGATGGCGTTCTGTACGAGATTCTTGAAGGTGTCTGCCTTCTCTGCCTGAGTCTTTGCGTATTCGCGGCAAAGCTCGGCTGCAACGAATTCCTTATACGCTGAAATCAAGTCCTCCTCGTCGGACTCAAAGCCGAGCTTGGAAATGGTGTCCTCGTTAATCGAAGCCACGCCCTCCACTACTACGTAGAAGTTGACCTTTTTACCTGCCAATTCAGTGTTGCTGTAATCCTTGGGGAAGGTAAGCTCAAGCTTCTTTGCGTCCATTGTGAGAACCTTTTTTACAGTAGCTGCAAAAATAACGGTCTCAAGCTCTGCATCGGTATCCGCGTTCAATTCGAGAGAAAAGATGAGCTTCTCGCCTACGTTCTTGCCTACAAGCTCGGCCTTTACCGACTCTTCAAGCAAGGAGGTCTCCGAAAGCTTAAGCGCGGTATCCTTATATGAAACATAGGTTGAGCCCTCGCCGTACGTGCCTGTTATATCAAGAACGACAAGGTCTTCTTCGCCAACCGTTCCGTCCTCGCGTACAGTCAGGCTTGTCTCCGAGGGAATAATTCCTATCATCGAGTCCTCAAAGCCCTCGATGAATGAGTCTGAGCCTATCCAGAGATATGCGCTCTCCTCGTGTCCAAGGTTAGAGCCGCCCTGGAAGTCGGTCTCCTTTCCGTCCTCGTCAACGGTTGCGCCTCTGTAATAAACCTTTACCAAATCGTTTTCGGCTATAGCCTTATCGGTCGTGAAAATGCTTTCATCTTCTTTTTCAAGCTCCTTGAATCTGTCCGAAATCTCGGTAATTACCGTATAATCGGTCACGTTCGTCTCAAGCTCGATAGGAAGCTTTTTATAATCGGGATTCTTATATGAGATATACGAGCTCAAATCCTCTTTTGCGTAATCAAAGCCCTTTTTGCCGCAGCTTGCCAAGGCAAACACGCCCAAAATCATAATAAGAGCCAATACTGTGCTTAAAATTCTTGTCTTCATTATTCTTTCCTCTTGTTTTATGTTTTTCTTACAAATAAAAGTATCACGGCTTATTATACCACGTATTTTTCAAAAAAGCAAATGTTTTATAAAAATATTCGGCTTTTTAATAATTTTTCTCGTAGTCGGGAATCTTTCCGTCCAGAATCAACTTTATATCGTTATACATCTTTTCGACCTCGGCGCTCGATATATAGAAATATGCGCCCCCGTCAATGCCGACCAGCGTTCGACGCTCACTGTACGGACAAAACTCTACCGTCCTCTTTTCCGAATTTTTAAGAGTTACCGTAAGCGTAAGCACGGAGTTTTCCTTTTTTGAAACTATTTCCGACGCGTCACGTTCTCCCGTATAATCTCCCGAATAATAAATCGTGAGCATATCCATAAAGAGCTGTCTGAAGGCAGAAACGTTTACCGAGTTCGAGCTTTCTATGTGACGCACTCCGTTAAGCAGCGTCTTTCCCTGCGAAACTGTGTGAGAAAGAGCGAAGGTGTGTGTCTCTGCGGCGTCGGCATATCTGAAGTCGAGCTTGACTTCCGCTACGTCGCTTATATTTATGCTGAAGGGCTTATTCGCTACCCACGAGGAAAAGGGCTCATAGAGATAGTCGAGCGCTTCTCCGTCAACTCTCGCTATTATATCGAAGAGAAGGCTTCCCGCATAATAGCTTCCGTCCTCCTGCTTTTCGCTTACGTAGAGCATATTCATTATATAATCCGAAATTTCAACGTCGTTTGAATTTGCAACACTCTTTACGCTTTCGGGCGTCGCGTAGTAAATTTTAAATTCGCCCAAGCCGTACTCTTCCATCTTTTCGCTTGTCAGACCGAAATCGACGACCTCGATTCCCTCAAGCGCCTCAAGGCCTTCAAGCACCGTCATATACATATCGGTATTCGGGACGTAGCTTCTCTTTTCTCTCGGGTCGGTTATGGCGTAAATGTCTCCCGCCTGAAAGAGCGAGCGCTCGTTTGTGTTGAGATAATTCAGGCAGATTTCGAGTCGGTCAATGCCCAAAAGCTCTGAAACGCAGAATTCTACGCTTCTGCCCGCAAACGCCTCGTCCTCGTAGCTTGCGTCAAACTTCTGTATAAAGGTAAAGCCGCTATCTCCTATTCTCTTGCCCTCGAAGGCATTTTTGACAGCCACCTGCGCGTCTCTTAAATCAAGACTGCCGAATATAAGCTCTCCCTTTTCGCCGTTTTCCTTTACCTCGTAATATTCAAACTGAACCGTGTCGTCTCTGTGGACGGTTTCTTCTTCGCTTGTAGTTTTACGCCATACGGTAAAGTCCTTCGTGTAATAGTGTCCGTGCGTGGTAAATACTCTGGTAAGCACAGGCTTTACGTAGTATTCGGGCTTCGCCTGTACCGCGTTTCCTACCGTGGGGCTCTGGCTCACGTAAACAGACGCAACTCCCTCTCGCCTTAAGTAGTATCCACCGTCCGTAATAGTCTTTTCTCCCACGTAGACCTTGTATGTCTCTCCGTCATAGGTCTCGACCTCGAAATAGTCGGGGTCCTCCTCAAGAGAGAGGCCGTATTCCGCAAATATTTCCTCCGTGACGTCAGAGCTTATTATCTTTTCTCTGACGTAGGTCGTGCCTACCGACACCACTATCTCGGATATTTTCTCGTAATCGTATTCGGGAAGAAGGTAAACGCTTTCCCCTTCCTTTATGATAAAATCGGACGTCCTCTTCGACGGGTTGCTTCTTACAAACGAATAGTCTCCGTTTTCGTTATGGATAGATATCGTCTTTATTTCGTCTCTATCTATCTTTTCATAGAGTAATCTTATGTTGTAATAGAGTCCCTCGCCCTCGTCTACCGAAAGCGGCGGCTCCTTTGGCTCTTCCTTGTTTACTATGGGTACAACCACGAAAAAATAAAGGAGAAGCATAAGAAGGAATGCGAGAGAGAGTATAATTATCAGTTTCTTTTGTTTCTTCATTTTAGTCTCCTCTCACATATATTTACGTCTTGCGACAAGGTATATACATACAATAGGCAAAACTATAACAGGAACGATAAACGCAAGAAGCGTAAACACGGTAGCGTCCCTCTGCGTCATAGCGGCATAGGTTTTTATAAGCTTCTGATTTTTGTAAATTTCACGGACCTGTTGCGACATCGCGTCGGAATTCAGTATTTTTCCGCCGTAATTCTGAGTATTCATCGAAAGCGCGCCAAGCGAATCGGCGGCGTAGACGTCCGTCCTCGACATCGTACGCACGAAAGAAAACATAATATCGTAATTGCCGTAGGTTCCGTTGCTTAAATATTCAGACGAAGTAAGCGCCGTGCTTGCTCCGTAAAACATATAGGAATAATACGTGGAAACGCTTATCTGACGCACCTTTGCCGAAATTGCGGCTAAATGATAGCTTCCCCGAAGGTCAGAAATGCGTCCCTCTGCGTCATACGCTCCCGCCTTTTCATTGGAAAGCAAAACGGGCGAATACATAGCAGAAACACTCGGAGTGTAAAACTTCTCGCTATTCTCCCAAAGTCCCTCTACGTATCCCGCGTTTTTAACTACAGTTTTCGGGGGGCTCGCCAGGTCTATTACGTCACTGTAAAGCGAATAGCCCAAGGGGTGTTTTTCTGAATTCGCATAGACAGCCGAAAGCAGCTCTCTCTCTGAGCTTTCTCCCTGTCTGTCCTTTACCTGAAGACTCTCGGTCTTCATTCCCCATTCACAGAGATATTCCTCAAGCGTCGGCAGAGACACAAACGGATCCTTGAATATCATAACCGAGCCCGTCTCATCCATATATCTGTCTATCTTCTCGATAGGTGAAGTATAGTTTACATAAAAGTAGCTTTCACGGTCAAATTTATCCTTCGCCGCATAGTCAAGCGTCGGGCCGTTCATTATAAGCAGTGCGCAGTCCTCAGGAATTTCCTCTTTATCTAAATCTACCGTCTTTACTGTAAGGCCGGCGCTTATAAGTAAATTGTAAAACTCATTGGCTTCCTTGCTCTCCGCCGACTCGGGATTATTTGCGTCGTAAACCTTTTCCCCGTGTCCTACCGTAAAGTAAGCCGTCGGGTTATCGTGCGCGGAAAGCGAAAGGAAGGCGTTCGCCATCTTATATTCTCCGTTAAACGCCCAATGCTTCTCTCCCGTGCTGTCGTAGCTCCAGAACGAGCTGCCGTTTATTATACGGAAGCGCTCTCCGCAGCTCACTATTACGTCGTCCGGCTTTATTTTTGACGCCGAGGTCGTTCGGTATTTCTGCACAGCCGTCGGGTTTTTAGTAATGTTTACGGTCTTTACCTCTACGTTATCCATCTGCTTTTCTATTTCCTTCGCCATAACGTAAACGTATCTTAAATCGTGATTTGAAAGCAGATGATCGGGATCGGTACAAAAGGTTATCGTTATTTCTTGCTCTATATCGCCGACCTCCTCCATAAACTGCTCGGAAAGAGTGTAAAGTCCCTCGTCGGTGAGGTCGATATATCCGTTTGTTTCAAGTACAAGCGCATAAAGCCCTATATTGCATACAAGCAGCGCGAAAATGATCGCTATAGTAAGCAGCTTTGCTACAAGAGCTCTTTTCTGCGTCCTGCTTCTTTTTTGTTTTCTTACCATATCTTTCTCATTTCTCCGACCTTATCGGTTCTTTCTTTTTGTCAGTATGACTATAGCGAGCGCCGCAATAGCAAGCGGTATAACAAGAACGAAGATAATAGCGTAAAGGTCTGCCCTGCTGCTCGTCAGCCCCTCTATCATATTATTCCCAATGGGCAATATAACAGAGCCTGCCGTACTGTAATCGCAGCCTGATTCGTCCAAAATTGCAAACAATAGTTCACGGTTTGAATAAACCTTTGAATTCAGAATATCGTTCGCGGTAAGATACGCGCCCGACGAAAGAAAGACCTTTCCCTCATTCTCTGCCATAGCCAAAATCGTATAGCTTCCCGTATCCGACACAAGCGCGCCGTTATAGTACGCCTTCGCCGACGGCGAGGAGACAAGCACGGCTTCAGCCTTCGCTATCTCGCCCTCTTGAAGAGAAATGGGCGACGCGTCCTTTACGACGGTGTAAGAGGTGTTGTCCTCTTTAACCTTGTTATATATTCTCTCGCCCGCCTCGCTTTGCGCATAGCCTGCGACCAGAGTATATCCGTCGTGAGTTATCGAATTATCCATATCGGTTATAATCGAGCCCTCGGCTACCATTCCCCACTCGGCGAGAAACGCTTTAAGCTGCGTAAGCTCGGACTTCACGTAGGGGTCAAGGCTCACGAAGAGAGTCCCGCCTCGTGAAAGAAAGCCGCTCAGTTGCTCGGACTCGGATATTATTCCCGAGCCGTCAGACGCTCTTTCTATATCGTATATGGGGTTAGACATGATTATCAGCTCTGCGTTTTCGTCAATTTTTTCGGAAAACAGGTCGAGCATTCTCACCTCATATCCACAGGCGGAAAGCACGTTGTAAAACTCAAGCAACGCGGTGTAATTTTCGCCGTGCGTGTTTGTAAAATAAGCTATCGGGTGAGTCTCTCTCTGTACCCAGGCAAGAGCCGAAAGCATTACCTCTTCTCCGTTATAGGCGGTAATGACCTGTCGGGAATTCAAGACGAAGAAGTCCGAGAGCGTATGAACTCTGTACCCCTTTTCGCTCGACACAATGACAGTATTTTTGTCTATCGTCGCGGTCTGTATTTTCTCTCCCTTTTCATTTACCGTGTACTTGTATTGAGAAAGCAGCTTTGGTTGTAAATAAATATTTACATTCTTAACGCTTATGAAAGCGTGTCTTTCTTGAAGCTGAAGCGCCGTCTGCCACACTAAATTGAACATAACGTCGCCCACAAGCTCTTCTTTTTCCATACAGAAGATTATTTCAGTCGGACTTTGCTCGGCGTCGGAAAAGAGTTCATACGACGTATCCCCTATTTTATGCTCGTAGCTTTCCGCCTTGTAAAAATACCATTCAAGCTTTGAACCGAGCGCGAAAACCGTTACGTTCAATATCGCAATAAGGGCAATTATCACCGCTATAAAGGCGGCGCTTACCCTCGTATATTCACGCGCCCGACTTTTTGTGTAAAACCTCTTCATTTTCGTTCCTCTTTTCAGTTATAACGGCGTTTATCGTAAACGCGAACGGTAAGGAAGAGGAATACGAAGGCGATAGAGAGATAGTATATCAATGCAGAAACGTCAAAGGCGCCCTGCGTAAAGTTCGAAAATCTCGCGAACACCGAAACGCTCTTAAGAAGGAAACGGATAAAATATACGGGAATAAAGGAATTAAGCATACTTATGACCATAAACAAAAGAAGAATTCCTATAGTTCCGACAGCGGCGGCAAGCTGGTTTTCAGTGAGCGCCGATATGAAAACGCCGATAGCTATAAACGCCATACCGACGAGCATGGTAGCCAAAAAGCAACCGAAAACGATGGCGGTCTTAACGTCTGCGTATGCGTACAAAATGAGTATCTGCAACGATGAAAGTGCCATACAAGCGGCAAATATAGTATAGGCCGCCAGAAATTTAGCCGTTACCATAGACACAACCGACACGGGCGCCGTCAGCAAGAGCTGCTCGGTCCTCTGCTTCTTTTCCTCTGAAAAAAGCTTCATTGTCAGCAATGGCAAAAGCACGACGAATACGAATATCATATACGTAAAAAATGGCGTTACGTCGGCTGAAAGTGAAAAATATGTAGTAAAGCAGAATATAGCCGCGCTTATAGCGAGAAAAACCGACGCGAAAATATATCCTATAGGCGTAGTAAAATACGACCTCAATTCTCTTTTATATATTGATAACATTCCTTTTTCCCTCCGTTATCTTTCTTTTTTTGCGTTCTGACCTTTATCGACTAACTTGAGGAACACGTCCTCAAGCTCTGCGCCCGCAGGGGCGAATTCAAGTATGGGAAGATTGTTTTCGGCGCAGGCGAAGAAGACCGTCTTTCTTACGTCAATGCCTCTTTCGCTCTCTATTACGTAGAGCGCCGAGTCGGAATCCCTTGTGCCCTCGCAATCTACCTTGACTATGCCGTTTCTGTCTCTCAATACCGAAAGGACCTTCGCTTTGTCGCCGCATATCTTTGCCTTGAAGTGATTGTTCTCCTCGATTGCGCGAGCGATTTCCGAGCTTTGCTCGTTTGCCACAATTTTTCCCTTATCTATGATTATGATTCTCTCGCATACCGCCTGTACCTCAGGCAATATATGCGTGCTGAGAATTACCGTGTGCTTCTTTCCCAAAATTCGAAGCAGGTTTCTTATCTCTATTATCTGCTTGGGGTCAAGACCGACAGTCGGCTCGTCAAAAATGATGACGGGGGGATTTCCTATTATCGCTTGAGCGATTCCTACTCTCTGCTTATATCCCTTGGAGAGATTTTTTATAAGCCTTTTATAGACGTCGGTAAGCTTTACGACCTCGCATATTTCCTTTAAATGCTCTTTTCTGTCAAAGCGGCATTTTTTTAAATCAAAAACAAAGTTGAGATATTCCTCAACCGTCATTTCGGGATAGATGGGGGGCTGCTCGGGCAGATAGCCTATCCTCTTTTTCGCCTCGACGGGATTTTCAAGAATATCTATTCCGTCGATGGTTACAGTACCCGACGTCGCCGACAGGTATCCCGTAAGAATATTCATAGCCGTGCTCTTTCCCGCGCCGTTAGGGCCGAGAAGTCCGACTACCTCGCCTTTTTTTATTTCAAGAGATATATCGTCGAGCGCAAATACAGAGCCGTATCTCTTCGTCAGATTTTCAATTTTTATCATCGGAAATACCGTCGGGACCTTTTAGTCCTCTTCCTTTCTTTTTGCCTTTTTGCTTTCCTAATAAATATAATACAAATAAATTAACTGTGTAATTATAACACTCTTATGTGAATATTATGTGAATATACGGTGGTCGGCGTCTATTTTTTTGTTATTTATTCGTTTTTTCTATTCTTTTTTACCTTTTCGCTTTCCTAAAACGCGCTAAAGAGGAAGCGAACGGCGATAGCAAACAAAAAATATAATGCTCTGGAAGAAAAACGAAGTTTTTCATCTATGAATTTAATCAAATTTAAACAATGTAAAAAAAGAGACCTTATTAAAAAATAAAGTCCCTTTTGTTTGCGGTTATGCCTGAATGTGAAGACAGGGGCGCGCAGATTCAGAGCAGAAATCGTCGCTCGCGCCCCGAAGGCGTATTTCATACGTCGAGAGGAAGCGAACGGCGATAGCAAACAAAAAATATAATACTCTGGAAGAAAAACGAAGTTTTTCATCTATGAATTTAATCAAATTTAGGCGATATAAAAAAGAGACTCTACTAAAAATAAAGTCTCTTTTTGTTTGCACTTATGCCTGAATATGAAGCCCCTTTTTCCTTGAGGGGATGCCATATTTGGTAAAACCAAAGAAGCCCGCTCTTTATAATAAAAAACAAACCAAGCCCAGAGAATGAATTATATCTGTGAAAAACACTTTTATAAGGTTGAAATCCTGCGGATTTCTTCATTTTAATGGGTTTCTTTGGTTTTACCAAATATGGCAGTCGGGGCGCGCAGATTCAGAGCAGAAATCGTCGCTCGCGCCCCGAAGGCGTATTTCATACGTCGAGAGGAAGCGAACGGCGATAGCAAACAAAAATACAGTCCTTTGGAAGAAAAACGAAGTTTTTCAACTATAGGCTTTAATCAAATTTAAACAATGTAAAAAAAGAGACCTTATTAAAAAATAAAGTCCCTTTTGTTTGCGGTTATGCCTGAATGTGAAGCCCCTTTTACGCCTATTGTGCTTTTTTAAGCTCCTCATAAAAGTTAGCTTGAGCGAGCTGCATATAAGGCTCTACCCATTCCCAACGTGAAGGCTGCGACAATTATCCAGCCGATAAAGCTGAGGTGCAGGCAGAAAAGGTCGAGCTTGTGTCCCTGCATCATTCTGCGGCTCTCGTCGAGGCACTGAGTAGCCGTATATTCGGGGTGGTCGTTCATTATGTAAAACGCCATCGAATAGCTGTACGTCTTGACAATACCGGGTATTATCAAAAGCAGAGACCAAAGGAAAATATAGACCGTCTCTACTATGTAAAGAACGAGCGACTTGGTAAAGCGTTCTCCCTTAAAGCCCTCAAAGAGCCCTGCGACGTCTATCTCCTCTCGCCCTCTCGCTATTCCCAAAAAGACTCCCGCGTAGCCAAATAAAACGCAGCCCGTGAATATCAGTCCTACTCCTATTGTGCCAAGCGCGCTCAGAATAACCGAAAAAACCAACGAAACGACCAGCGCCATCATCCATCTGCTGTTAAAAATGCCACCGCCGAGCTGCTCGCGCGACTTTTTTCTTATATCATAATTGCTTAACATAAAAACCTCCGTTTTGTCTTTTATATATACATTTTATCATAGATATTATTTTTTATCAATAGTTTTTTGCTTTTTCCCACTTCAATCAATGCCGAATCTTTCGGGCATTTTTCTTTTGTGAGCCGATTGCGCGTGCATTTTATCTATTTTTGCGCGCGCTTCGTCTGATTCAAGCTCTCCGTTTATAATATAATTGTCAAGCTCGGCATAGCTAAAGCCGAAGTTGTCCTCGTCGGTTTTTCCCGTAAGACCGTCTGACGGCGCTTTGTAGGCGAATTTCTCGTCGAGACCGAACTCCTTTGCAAGAGACGCGCCTAACTCCATCACCTCCGTACAGGTGAGGCTGGCTATCGGGTTTAAGTCATACGCGCTGTCTCCCCATTTCGTCGTCCAGCCGATAAACGCCTCGCTCGCGTTTCCCGTTCCTATAACTCTGTATCCAAGCGTTTGCGCTATCGCGTAAAGCGTCGTCATCCGCAGGCGCGGCGGAATATTAGTCCTCGCCTGACGCGCTATCTCAAGCGAGGTCTTTTTTTCTATCTCGGCGCAAAGAGAATTGAACGCGCTCTCTATATTTACCGTATAGTGACGAAGAGCGAGCTTCTCTACGATTTCCATCGAATCTGCAATGTCGGCCTGTTCTCCGTTTGGCATCATAACGCCCACAACCCGCTCTCCCCACACCTTTTTCGCAAGCATAGCGACAACAGTGCTGTCCTTTCCTCCGCTTATTCCAAGCACAACGCCCTCGCAGCCTGTTTCTCTTTTATATTTTTCAAGCCATTCAAGTATCTTTTCCTTGCTTTCGGAAGCTCTTTTCTTAATACTCATATTTTTTCTCCCAAAAATTTTTTCTCGCCTAAAGTATAGCACAACTTTTTTCTCAAGTCAACAGAAAACTGTCGTTTGCGCCCCTTGATGCTTCTATCCTTATTTTGGCTTTTCGCATATAATGAAAGTGTCAGTATCAAATAAAGGAGTATTGATAATTATATGAAAATTTTAATAGTAGGCGGCGATTGCCGTCAATGCGAGATAGGAAGGCGTTTTATTGCGCGTGGAGATTCCGTCTCCACCTTTGCGCTCGACTTACCGATAGAAAACGCCGACGCAAAGGAAAATTTGTCCGACGCTCTCGCAGACGCTGATACCGTTATTCTTCCGTTGCCTCTGACAAGAGACGGAATTTATATAAATACCCCCTTTTATTCGGGAGAAAAAATAACGCTTGACGAGCTTTTTTCGCTTTCGCCGAAAAAAACGCTTCTGCTTTGCGGAAAAATGCCCGACGCTCTGCGTGAAAAGGCAAAGAGCCTGAAGCTGCGCTTCGAGGACTATTATGAAAGCGAGCTCTTTTTAAGCGAAAACGCCTATATCACCGCTGAGGGCGCTTTGTTCCTCGCTATGAAAGAGCTGAATATCACAATAAAGAATTGCCCCGTTCTGATTGTCGGCGGCGGCAGAATCGCAAAGTGCCTTTTTCTCTTGCTTTCGGCCATGAACGCGAGGGTCTGCTTTTGCGCGAGAAACGATTATGATTTAAGGTGGGCAGAGGCGCTCGGCGCAAAAACGCTCGACCTCGCGTCCGACACTGAGGATATAGAAAGGGCGGTAGAAAAAAGCAGAGTGATTTTCAACACCGTGCCTGTCGCGGTAATTCCCGACTGCGCCTTTGAAAAGGCAAAAAAAGAGCTTATATACATAGAGCTCGCGGGCGACGAGTCGCTTATAAGCCCCGTCCTCGTAAACAAAGGAATATACACCGTCTGCGCCAAGGCCCTTCCGAGCAAATACGCCCCCTACAGCGCGGGCGTTCTGCTCTATGATACTATATCCGATATTTTAAAACAAAAGAAAGGAGAAAAAGAATGATAGGATATGCTTTTTGCGGTTCATTTTGTACGCTTTCACACTCGCTCGCGGCAATGAGGCAGCTATGCGCCGAAGGCTATGAGATACAGCCGATAATGAGTGAAAAGGTCTATGAGACCGACACTCGCTTCTGGCGCGCAAAGGAATTCAGAGAGGCGGTAAGCTCGCTCTGCGGACGGGAAATAATACACACCATAGTTGACGCCGAGCCGCTCGGTCCTCAGATAAGACTCGACGCTCTTATAATCTCCCCTTGCACGGGAAACACCTTGGCGAAGATAGCGAGAGGGATAACCGACTCGTCGGTGACGATGGCGGCGAAGGCTCATCTTCGCTCGGACAGAACGACCCTGATTTCTCTCGCCTCAAACGACGCGATGTCGGCTAACCTCTCCAATATAGCCCAGCTTCTTTTGCGCAAAAACGTTTTCTTCGTGCCTATGAGACAGGACGACCCAAAGGGTAAGCCACACTCGCTCGTGGCAGATTTCACTCTGCTCCCCGACAGCCTCGACTGCGCTCTCAAAAACAGCCAGCGCTTACCCTTGTTTTTATAAGGCTTCTTCAGAATCGGCTTTTATTCTAAAAGCCTTTCAAAAAACTCGGACTTCTCTGCATAATAACTAGATATAATAAATTGGGCTGCCTCATATGCGTAGTGTCCTTAAGGGCACTACGCAGTTATGATCGCCTGCGGCGAGTTTAGAGTTATGAATGGCTAGCCTAAGCGGACTCGAACCAATAAGCCTCTCGGCGATAAATTTCCGCGTCTTTTGGCGCTACTCGCCTTGAAAAGTCCACACTTATCTTCGGCTTGCATCACCCAAATCCATCGAAAATTTATTCGACGAGAGGTGCGC
>JAZQGJ010000042.1:0-25411 GCA_045539995.1 Eubacteriales bacterium | reverse complement strand
GCCCATTAAAATGAGGAAATCCGTAGGATTTCAACCTTATAAAAGTATTTTTTCACAGATATAATTCATTCTCTGGGCTTGGTGTGTTTTTTTATAAAGTGTCGGGCTTCTTTGGTTTTACCAAATATGACAGCCCCTTTTTGCAATTTAATTTTTATTTTTGCTATATAACTGAAAAATCAATTATATGGTGTGAACGCCGTTTTCAGCGTTTGCGTTAGAATCAAGATTGTGCTTTTGAGCCTTTCTCCATTCAAAGAACTTGATAGCCACCTGCTCGAAGAGGGCAAGAGAGAGCAGATCCTCTTCTTGCTCAGCGTAGGGAGCAACTCTTTCCTTAAGCTGGGAAAGTTCTGACGGAATTTTGTCTGCGGGACGGTAATCGATAGGATCAAGATCGCCTATGATCTTCTTTCTGAATTCATCAGAAATGGGGGCGGGAGTTTTTCCGTATTCGCCTCTTACAAGACCTTTGAATTCCTTTGTAACTCTTGAATAGCGCTCGCCTTCTCCGAAAAGAACGTTGTTTACAGCCTGTGTTCCGACGATCTGCGACGTGGGCGTAACAAGCGGAGGATATCCTGCGTCCTCACGAACTCTCGGAACCTCTGCAAGTACTTCAGCAAGCTTGTCTGATTTTCCAGCAGCCTTAAGCTGAGAAACGAGGTTGGAAAGCATTCCTCCGGGCACCTGATAGAGAAGCGCGTTTACGTCAACCTTAAGCACCTTAGGATCTATGAGACCGCTTGAAAGGTACTTTTCGCGAATATCAGCGAAATACTTGGAAACGACGTCGAGCTTTTCAAGATCGAGTCCTGTATCGTATGGAGTTCCCGCAAGAGTAGCGACGATAGCTTCCGTCGGAGGCTGAGACGTACCCATAGCCATAGGAGAAATAGCGGTATCGACAATATCAACACCTGCTTCGATAGCCTTAAGAATAGTCATTGACGCAAGCCCTGACGTGTAATGTGTGTGAAGCTGTACGGGAATCTTTACCTGTCCTTTAATAGCTTTAACGAGCTGATATGCGTCGTAAGGCTTCAAAAGACCTGCCATATCCTTAATACAAATCGAATTTGCGCCCATGCTTTCAAGCTGCTTTGCATAGGAAGCAAAGAACTCGTTGTTGTGAACAGGGCTCGTCGTATAGCTGATTGCTGCTTGAACGTGTCCGTTTTCCTTTATAGTAGCCTTTATTGCAGTTTCAAGGTTTCGGGGGTCGTTTAATGCGTCAAAGATACGTATGATATCAATACCGTTTGCGATGGATTTCTGAACAAAATATTCTACTACGTCGTCGGAATAATGACGGTAGCCGAGAATGTTCTGACCGCGGAAAAGCATCTGAAGCTTTGTATTCTTCATATGATTCTTTATTACGCGAAGTCTCTGCCAAGGATCCTCGTGTAAAAATCTGAGGCAGGAATCAAACGTAGCGCCGCCCCATGCTTCAAGGGAGTGATATCCGACTTTATCTAAATCATCAAGGATAGGCGTCATCTCGTCTATAGTCATTCTTGTTGCGGCAAGAGACTGATGAGAGTCACGAAGTACGGTTTCTGTAATTAATACTTTTGACATTGTTTTATTATAGAGCCGTTAGGCTTCCTTTCTATATATTAGTTGAACCATTGCAGGAATACGCCTGCGGCAATTGCGGAACCGATTACGCCTGCGACGTTAGGTCCCATAGCATGCATGAGCAGGAAGTTTGAGGGATTTTCCTTGCGTCCTACGTCCTGAGCGACACGCGCCGCCATAGGAACAGCCGAAACACCTGCGCTTCCTATCAAAGGATTGATTTTTCCGCCTGTAAAGAAGCAGAGAAGCTTTCCAAAGAGAAGTCCTCCACAGGTAGAAAGGCAGAACGCGCAAAGACCGAGACCGATAATAAAGAGAGTCTCTTTCTTTAAGAAGTTGTCTGCATTTGCCGTTGCGCCTACGGAAACGCCCAAGAAAATAGTTACAATGTTAATAAGCTCATTCTGAACTGTTTTTGAAAGACGGTCTGTAACACCACTCACGTTAAAGAAGTTTCCGAGCATAAGGAAGCCGATAAGAGGCGCTGCGTCGGGTACTATCATAACAACCAAAAGCGTAACCAAAATGGGGAACGCAACCTTTTCAAACTTGCTTACGGGACGAAGGTTGGTCATCACAATAGAGCGTTCCTTTTTCGTCGTAAGAAGCTTCATAAAGGGAGGCTGAATTATAGGAATAAGAGCCATATAACTGTATGCCGCTATAGCAATAGCGCCGAGAAGCTCGGGGGCTAACTGCTTTGTAACCAGAATTGCGGTAGGGCCGTCAGCGCCTCCTATAATTCCTATAGCAGCCGCCTGCATAGGCGTAAAGTTCAAGAACAGCGCAAAGAAGAATGCCGCAAATACACCGAATTGAGCAGCAGCGCCTAAAAGTAAGCTGATGGGGTTTGCGATAAGGGGAGAGAAGTCGGTCATAGCGCCTATTCCGAGGAATATAAGCGAGGGATAAATACCCAGCTTAACGCCGAGATAGATTATGTCTAAAAGACCGCCTGTGTTAATTACTTCTTTGATAATCTCGGTCATCTTGATATGTCCGTCTGCATACATATCGGCAAATTCCGCAATAGGATATTTTGCCAGATAATAATCATCGAAGAACAGGTCAAGATTTATGAGATTTGCGCCCGGAAGGTTTGCAAGAAGCATACCGAACGCGATAGGTAAAAGCAGCAACGGTTCAAATTTTTTGACAATAGCAAGATAGAAAAGCACGATTACTATGGCGTACATCACGAGATATTTCCATGCGTCGCCAGACTCAAGCAATCTTGCGATGCCCGTAGAACCGATAAACGATTTTATAGCATCAAGAATTTCTGTCATTTTTATACCCGTCTTTCGATTAAGCTATTGAAACGAGAGCTTCACCTGCTTGGACAGAAGCGCCTTTGGATACCTTTACAGCAGTTACTGTGCCGTCTGCGGGGGCGGGAATATCATTTTCCATCTTCATAGCCTCCAAGACGCAAAGAACGTCGCCCTTCTTAACTGCCTGACCGACAGATACCTTAATATCAAGAATTGTTCCGGGCATAGGAGCAGTTACGTCGTTTGCGCCTGCTGCTGCGGGAGCAGGCGCGGGGGCGGGAGCTGCCGCAGGGGTAGCAGAAGCTACGGGCGCTGCAGGAGCAGCAACAGGGGCAACGGGCGCTTGCGCGGGAGCAGCTGAAGCAACTTCTCCGACCTCTTCAACTTGTACGCTATAGGTTGTTCCGTTAACGGTAATATTATATTGTTTCATTATTTTATTCTCCATTTCAAAATTTAATCGAATTATAGTCTTTTAAAGGATATTACTCTGAATTTTTTGTCGGGCTTTTCCGAGCTTGCCGCCGCGATAGCCGCCGCGATAACGGCGACGATTTCTTCGTCATTGCTTGTTTTGGCTACAGGCGTGACGGGCGCGGCATTGACAGAAACCGGAGTGTCGGACTGAGCGTCCCGTTTCTCATTTATCCTTTGACATACAGATTTAAAAATCAAAAGACAAATATAGAGGGAAATTATAACAGAAAATACGATTCCCATGCCTACTAACAGCATTTTCGCACCGTAAGCAAGCTTCTCTTCAAGATTCGGTATAGGTTGATTTACGTCAACCTCAAGTAAAAATTGCGAACAGTTAAAGCTTAACATAATTCCTCCCGTCAAAGAGGCATAACCGAGTGTTTGCCGTTTACCTTTTTACCCTTGCCCGATAACATAAACAGGGAAGTACAAATGCGCGCGCGAATCTCATCGGCGGAAATTATATCGTCTATTTCGCCAATTGAAGCAGCCGCAACAGGAGAAGCAAGTGAATTCTTCCATTTCTCAATAAGCGACTCCCTTGACGTTTCAAGTGAGACCTTGTCGTTCCAGGCAAACGCAACCGACGCCTCTGAGGAAAGCGCAGAGATCTCAGAATTTTCAAGAGCATAAGCAACGTCTGCGCCCAATGCCTTAGAGCCAAGTAAGGAGAAGGCTGCGCCTATTGCGCGGTCTAAAATAATCGTTATCTTCGCGTTTTCCGATTTTGCGTACGCAAGAGAAAGCTTCGCAAGCTCCGACGCAAAGCATGAGCAACTCTCAGTTACAGAAAGACCGAGAGAATTTACGAGAGTAACCAGAGGAATACTGTAAGCGTCGCAAAAGCTGATAAATGCAGCTATTTTCTTTGCGCCCTTTGCTGTGATTCTGCCTTCGTTTACAGTGTAGTCTGTAGCGACAACACCGCACTTTACGCCGCCTATGGTGGCAAAAGAGGTAACTGCTTCGGGAGCATAGGCTTCATAAAGGGGAAGAACGTCGCCAAAATCGGCAATAGAAGCGATAAGCGAGAAAACGTCCTGTGTCAGCGCAGGGCTTATCTCTCTGTCAAAGGCGTCGGCGCACGCAGCGCTCAAAACACCGTTTGAAGCGTTGTCTGGTATAAAATCGAAAAGACGGCGAGCATATGAAGCAGCCGATGCCGAGTCATCGCAGACAGCGACGATAGAAGAAAATTCCTTCTGCTCCTTATTCAGCTCAGTTGAAAGCACGTAAAGAGGAGCCTTCTTTATTTTGATAACGAAATCAAAGGAAGCCGCAGCTGCGGAGAAAAGACCGATGCAAGGTCCGTTTACAATTGAAATCTGGGGAATAATTCCCGAAGCCGTGGAAACGGCATTCATAATTTTGCCGTATGCGGCAAGAGAAGCGGCGCCTTCAAAAATATCTGCTCCGCAGCTATTGAAAATACCGACAACAGGCGCAGAATTTTTGATTGCCATTTCGTAAAGAGAACAAATTTTTTTAGCGTGATTTTCATCAATAGCGCCGTTCTTGCGCGTACTGTCCTGCGCAAACGCGAATACCAGTCTGCCGTTAATTGCGCCGTAGCCGCAAATAACACCTTCTAAAGAAGTATCTTTATTTGATGAAAGAAGCTCATCAAATTTGCGTTTTGTGAATGTTCCGAGCTCAATAAACGTGTTGCTGTCAAACAAAGCTGAAAGTAAAACGCGAGTATCGGAGGATTCGGTTTCTTTTAACAGTTCTCTTAATTCCCCTACCGTGGGCAGAGCTTGAACTGTGTTTTTAAGGCTTTTATCCAAGTTGAATTCCCGATTTGCTTGCGCAAATCTCTCCTTTCAAAATTTTCTGATTTTGTAAATAACCCAAAATTCACCAAATATACTATACCATTAAAAAAGTAAAAAGTCAATACAATATTTATATTTATTTATAAATATATAGAAAGAAACGCAAAGAATTTTGCATTCTTTGCGTTTTTAAAGTATTAAGATTTGAAAGCCGAGAGAAGCGCTATTCTCTTGCTTGAATATTTGTATGCGTCCTCGAAATTGCTTAATTCCTTCGCGCAATATTCTAAGTCGTTGTAAATTGAAAACAGTATGTAAGAATCTACAGGTGAGCGCGCTCTGTTTGCTTCTATTTCCGTAAGAATATCTGTCGCATCTGTATAGTGGAAGGCTCGTATAAGCTCCTTTGCCTTAAGATGACGCTCCATAATCGTGTTTGTGTACTTGTGCTTTCTGTTTTCTATCAGATAGTTGTATAAGTCTGAACAAACGGATTTATTCGATTCTGAAACGTATTCGTCCTCGCTGAATTCCAGCTTTGGAGACTGAACGTTTTTTGCAATAGCGCCAAAAAGAGAAATTTTTGCTTTTACGTCATGCGTATTGTATATGGTCCTATCAGCAAAATCCGAGCTTTTTTCGAGCATAGCCACAGCGCTTTCAAGATTTCCGTTGCTTAAAAGTATGCTTCCGTATTCAAGATATGAATGGGCTAAAATAAGAGATATTTCATCATCGGTCTGCTTTTCCGATTTTTCCCATATACGAATACATTCGGAATATTTTTTTGACGCGTATGCGTTTTTCAGCCTCTGAAGCAGGGGCTTTTTTGTAAAATCAAAAATGCTTTCTCCTTCTGAAATCAGGTATTCCACAGGCACCTCAAGCGTTTTTGCAATATGTATAAGCGTGGGGATAGATGGGGTAGCTCTTCCGTTTTCTATCTGGCTGAGCATATTTCTCGTAATCTTGTCTTTAGCAAGCTCGGATTGCGTTATGCCTTTCTTTACGCGAATGTCCTTTATTTTTTCACCTATATTCATTTTTACCTCAAATTTTCAGTTTAATTCTGCGCCGAAGTCGTAAATGTCATCTATGTCGGACTCGGTTATATCATCAGTAAGTCTTACAATTTCCGTATATGCGTCGGGCACCTCTCCCAAAACTACGGTGCTCATGACGGGAAAGCTCTGCGTAAGCGTTATTTTATCCTTTTTAGAGGGTATAAGAAGGTCAAACTCGCAACAAAAAACAAAGCTTATTTCGTAAAGCGATTGATTTATCCCCACCTCCGTAAAGCTGCTCTCAAAGTAAGCGTTTAAATTTTTGCTTAAGAAGGATCTTACGGTGATTTTAGGACCTAATCCCGAGAGCAGATTTATTCCCGACAGGTTGCCTAAGGGAATCTCGGTATTCAAAAAATCAGCGCTTTGCAATTTTGACATTATAGCAGTTAAAAGCATCGTACGGGCGTATAATAGCTTCGCCTGATTTATTTCAAGGGAAGCGACAGAGCCGTCTGCCTTTTTAGAGAGTGTTGCCAAATTTGAGTATAATTCGCTGTTTTCGTTCAGCTGATTATAGACAGAACGGTGTATTTCGCTGACAAATTTGTTTTTTATTTCTGCGGAGGAGATTGTGGAAACAAGTGAAAAAACCGATTTATTCAGAGATAAAACAAGGCAGAATAAAAGAACGAGAACAATTATCCTTTTTGTCTTCCTGTTGCTTTTTCTCTTTCCCAAATAGTAGCTTTTGCATTGCAATAACATCACCTCAATGCATTATATGTAAAGAGCTGGACTCGGGTTAATCTTCTTCGTCCGTGTCAGCGTCGCTTTCCCTTTGCGACTTTATTTCTACGTCTGAGAGAGGATTCGCTTCAATTGCGTTTATCATATTTTCGTTACTGACGTGAGTATATATTTGCGTTGTATTTAACTGCTCGTGTCCGAGAATGTCCTTTAATACGCGGACGTCTACGTTCCCCGTCTGGTACATAAGAGTCGCCGCGGTATGACGCAGCTTGTGTACCGAAAAGCCTCTGTGGTCGAGTCCTGCGGCGTCCAAATATTTATATACCAGCCACTGCACGGTCTTTGCGCTTATTCGCGTTTGTCTGTTGCTCAAAAACAGGGCAGTCGTTTTTAAATTAGATGCGTCCTCCGACGTGCGTATCTTCAAGTAATCTATTAGCGCACGGCGGCAGGAGTCGTTTAAATATACTATTCTTTGCTTAGCGCCCTTTCCCGTAACGGTCAGGGATTTAAGCTCGGGATCTATGTCGTTTATATTTATGTTTACAAGCTCGGAAAGTCGGATTCCGCAATTCAAAAATAAGGTAACTATTGCAAAATCCCTTTTTGTGTTCTTGGAATTTTCATCGGATTTTATGCTTTCAAGCAAGGAAATGCTTTCATTGAGCGTAAGATGCTTTGGAAGGGAAGCGTGCTTCTTCGGCGCCGATATATCGGACGTCGGATTTACGTCGAGCAGATGCTTTTTTGCCGTCAGATATTTAAAGAACGCCTTTAATGAGGAAAGCTTTCTCGAACGGCTCGCCCAGCCGTTTTTACGGCTTTCGCTTGTGTACATTAAAAATTCGTATATCTTTTCGGTTTTGATCTTTTTTATATAATCGGTATCTATTTGTGATATGTCAATATTAAAGAAGTCATCGCTTTCAATATTTATGCCTAACCTTACTGCTTCCGTGTATCTGAAAAACGTGCGAAGGTCGAGTAAATATTCGCATACGGTCTTTTCAGATAGACCTTCAATTACGCGTTTATATGAGGCAAATTCCCGTAAAGCTTCGGGAAACTGTTGCATATCGGCATTACTTAAAGTTAAAACAGACATCGTTTTCCCTCCATTCCATCTTTAATTATACTATATTCCTATAATTTTTAGTGGATAATTTGTAAACAATTACTTTTGGTACTTGAAATTCATCGAGCTGTTGGCTAAAATAAAAGCGTATAACATATAAATAAAATACACAGTAGGACTTTTTATGCGCTTTATAAAAAACAATTCTTACAACATAATACGCTTGATATTAAATCAATTCGGCATGATGATCTTCGGCTTGGTGCTTTCCTTGGCGACAGCGGGTATTGATAGCTCTGTGTCTGATAAGCTTTTGCTTCTTGTAAGCATTTTTTCGACAGGCTTCTATATGGTTCTTATATATGCTATGATGTGGGAGCAGGGCGCGCGAGATATCATAAGAGTCGAATCGGGACGTATGACGTTAGATAAGTATTACGGCATGAAGGTGGCGCTTTGCGCCAATATTCCCAATTTGATTTTAGCGCTTCTTGCATTTATAGGCTCCCTTTTCGGAGATGTTTTTGGCAGCTCGCAGGCGGCATCCAACCTTTCCTTTATTGCATATATATCTAGCAATTTTGTTCAAGCGACATATATTGGAATTATAAAGGCGCTTCGTTCTGCTTTTGGCATTTCCGTAACATCAACGCTGTTTTTCCGTTCTCTTGTCTATTTCTTTACTGTCATTCCCGCTATACTCACATCTACGTTTGCCTATATTTTGGGCTGCAAAAACTTCAGGATATTCCCGAACAAAAAATAATTAAATACTGTTTACCGAATAATATACAGAAAACCGCCATATATTTGTAGCACAAAGAATGGAGGTTTTCTTTTTTGAAAAAAATATGGATTTATGATGTAATTAAAATTTTTTTATTTTGTGTCTTGTTTTTGGTGTTCGGGATTGCTATATGTTATCTGTCATCAAGGCTTTCATATTACGAATTTAAGACGGTCTCTGCTGATGCTTCCGAATATACCTTTATTCTCGATGCGGGACACGGGGGCGAGGACGCAGGGGCGATAGGCATTAACGGCGTATATGAAAAGGATATAAATCTAAGCATCTGTAATATGCTCGGAGAGGTTTTGAAGGCTAACGGCTTTAACGTGATACTGACAAGGACAGAGGATAAGCTCTTATATACCGAAGAAGAGAATATCAAGGGACAAAGAAAATATCATGATTTAAAAAATCGCCTGAAAATAGCTGAGGAAAACCCCGACGCAATCTTTATAAGCATTCATATGAATAAGTTTTCTATGGAAAGCTGCCGAGGTATGCAGGTCTATTATCCGCAAAACAGCGAAGAAAGCAGACTTCTTGCGCTCGAAATTCAGAACATGGTAAAAAGCGCTCTGCAGCCGTATAACACACGGCAGATAAAGGCGAGTGAAAACATATATCTGCTCGATAATGCAAAGGGAACGGCTGTGCTTATAGAATGCGGATTTCTGTCCAATTCTGAGGAATGTGAAAAATTATCATCAAAAGATTATCAAACTCAGTTGTCTTTTCAGATTTTTTGTGGTATTATGGAATATATAAACAAATAAAAGGAATTTTACCTATGAAGACGTCGAAAAATATTTTTGTATGCTCCGAATGTGGATTTACCAATGCGAAATGGCTCGGAAAGTGTCCCGACTGCGGCGCGTGGAACAGCTTCGATGAGCGTGAGCAGGTAATAGAGAAGCGCGAAAGTAAGCCGACAACAAAAATTGCGAACTACGCGGAAAAGCTCAGCTCTCTTGAAATTGCCGATTATATCAGAATGAAAACAGGACTTGGCGAGCTTGACAGGGTTCTCGGTGGGGGACTTGTCAAGGGCTCTGTGGTTCTTATCAGTGGTGAGCCGGGAATAGGTAAATCGACGCTTTTGTTGCAGATCTGCAACAAGCTCGCAAACGGATGCCGCGTTCTCTACGTGTCGGGAGAGGAGTCTCTCGGACAGATAAAGCTTCGCGCAGAGCGTTTAAAAATCAGCGAAGGCGAGCTTTATCTCTTGGCAGAAACATCGGTTGACTCCGTAATGTCCGAATACGAAAGAATAAAGCCCGATGTGCTTATGGTTGACTCTATCCAAACGATGTATAGCGAAAAATTCACCTCATTTTCGGGAAGCATTTCTCAGGTGAGGGAGTGCGCTATGACCTTTATTGAGCTGGCGAAGAGAAGTGGCTGCTCTGTTTTCCTTGTAGGGCACGTTAACAAGGAGGGCGGAATCTCAGGCCCTAAAATTCTTGAGCATATGGTTGATGCCGTTCTGTATTTTGAGGGAGAGCGACGTCAGTCCTATAGAATTATACGAGCGATAAAAAACAGATATGGCTCTACTAATGAAATAGGCGTCTTTGAAATGAGCGATATCGGCTTGGTAGAGGTCCCTAATCCGTCGGAAATGATGCTTGAGGGCAGAGCGGAAAGCATAGGTGGAAGCTGCGCGGGATGTATAATTGAGGGAAGCAGACCTATTATAACAGAGATACAGTCGCTTGTGGCGCCTACGGTCTTTCCCTCGCCGAAAAGAACCTCAGACGGCTTCGATTATAACAGAATGTGTCTTTTGCTCGCCGTTTTGGAGAGACGTCTCGGTCTTAAGTTTTCACAGAACGACGTCTACGTCAATATTGCGGGAGGAATGCGCTTAGATGAGCCTGCGGCAGATCTCTCTGTTGCTATGTCGCTTATTTCGGCTGTAACTGACAGAATTGCCCCAAACAATCTGATCGCATTCGGCGAAATAGGCTTGTCGGGAGAAATAAGGACTGTTTCTCACGTCGAATACCGTGTAAAAGAGGCGATAAGGCTTGGATTTAAAACCATAGTTTTACCGAAGAAAAACGTAAACGGCAGATTAAACGTTAAGCTTCCCGACGACGTGACACTCGCAGGCGTTACAAGCATATTTGAAACACTTAAGTATCTTCAGAAAAAAGAAGAAATATAAATTATGGCAAATAAAACAAAGCAGAATGAAACAAACCCCTTTAAATACACCGACTCAAACAAGAGATATTACACCTATGATTATTTTTTGCGTAAGACCTTTGGCGAGAAATGCGCGAAAATTACCTTAGACGCAGGATTTACCTGCCCGAATATTGACGGAAAATGCGGTTACGGCGGATGCATATATTGCTCGTCTCGCGGAAGTGGGGATTTTTCTCAGAGCGCGCAGCTACCCCTCATAGAGCAGTATGAGCGACAGATCTCTCTTATGCGCTCAAAGTGGCAGACACGAAAATTTATTCCGTATCTTCAGGCGCATACAAACACCTATGCAAATGTTGATGAATTAAGGGATATTTACGGGCAGATACTTAATTTTCCCAACGTGGCTGGCTTCAATATTGCTACAAGAGCCGACTGCTTGCCAAACGAGACTGTAGAGCTACTATGCGAGATAGCAGAGAAAACGTATCTCACCGTAGAGCTCGGCTTACAGAGCATATTTGACGATACTGCGCGTCTTATAAACAGAGGACATACGTTTGAAGAGTTTTCGGATGGCTTTCTTCGCTTACGTCGAGCGTCCGACAAAATAAAAATTTGCGTACATCTGATAGACGGACTTCCCGGCGAGGACAGTGAACGAATGATAGAAAGCGCAAGAGTGGTAGGAGAAATGCACCCCGAGCAAATAAAATTCCATATGCTTCACGTGCTTAAGGGGACAGTGCTTGGAAAAATGTATGAAAACGGGGAATATACTCCTATGCAAATGGAAGAGTACGCAAAGGTAATTTGCCGACAGCTCGAGGTCATTCCCGAGGATATTGTAATAGGGCGTATCACAGGAGACGGAAAAAGCGAGGATCTGTTAGCGCCCCAGTGGAGTAAAAAGAAATTTGTCGTTATAAACACGATAGACAAAATGATGTTTTCGCAAAACACTTGGCAGGGAAGACTGATTTAAGCCGATTTTTTGTGCATATTTAACATATAAGTATAACAAAATATGTATTTTATATGGAAAATGTAAAAAAACTATTGAAATTTCGCTTTATATGTTGTATACTTATTTTTGTAAGGTAACATTTATTGTCCTGACATTCAGTATAAGTAAAGGAGAACTCTAAAAATGGAAAACTATTCAACAAAAGCGATAAGAAACGTTTGTCTTCTCGGACACGGAGGCGCAGGAAAGACCTCGCTTGCAGAGGCTCTTCTGTACATCACAAAATCTACCGAAAGATTAGGGAAGGTCACCGACGGAAATACCGTCTGCGATTTTGATCCCGAAGAAATAAAAAGAGGATATTCAATTTCTGCTTCACTCGCATCGGTGAATTGGCGCGACGTGAAGATCAATATTTTGGACACGCCCGGTTACTTCGATTTTGAAGGTGAAGTCAAGCAGTGCGTGAGAGTTTCCGACAGCGCCGTCATAGTTGTTGACGGCAAGGAGGGCGTACAGGTAGGCACCGAGCTCGCGTGGGATTATGCGACAGAGGCTAAAATTCCGAAATCCTTCTTTATCAATCGCTTTGACGATGGCGAAGCCAGATTTTATAAGGTATTTGAAGCATTGAGGGATAGATTTGGAAAGACACTGTGTCCCGTCCTCATTCCTTGTATTGACGTAGATAAGGTTATAGGCTTCCTCTATTTGATAGATATGCAGGTTTACACCTTTGATTCGGCGTCGGGCGAATACGTTTCCTGCCCCATTCCCGATCAGTTTATGGACGTTGCTAACGAATACCGTAACAAGCTCCTTGAATCTGTCGCAACCACAAGCGAGCCTCTTATGGAAAAATTCTTCGCTGAAGAAGAAATAACTCACGAAGAAATAATTGAAGCCCTGCACGATGGAATTATTCACGGTGAAATAGTTCCCGTATTTTGCGGAGCTGCTACGAAGATGTGGGGCGTAAAATCTCTTATAAATACTATTGTTGATTCATTCCCGAGACCTACCGCGAGAGGCTGCGAGCATATCGT
This sequence comes from Eubacteriales bacterium, assembly GCA_045539995.1. Lineage (GTDB taxonomy): Bacteria > Bacillota > Clostridia > Oscillospirales > CAG-272 > UBA1740. The sequence goes on along the minus strand of JAZQGJ010000042.1, from coordinate 12,512 downwards.
AGGCGCAGACGGCGAGATCGAAGAAACGGTTATCAATAAGGACAGCCCCAACACCTCGCTGTTCGTATTCAAGACGGTAGCCGATCCCTTTGTAGGTAAGCTCTCGTTCTTCAAGGTAATGAACGGAACGCTTAAAAAGGATATGGCGCTTCGTAATACCACAACAGGCGTACAGGAAAAGTTCAACCGTATCTTTACCATGCGCGGAAAGAAGCAGATAGACGCTGACGTTCTCGCTTGCGGAGATATAGGCGTAACCGCAAAGCTTTCGAATACTAATACGAACGATACCCTGACAACGCTTGTCGAAAACGTCAAATATACTCCCATTGTTTATCCCACGCCGTATATGATTCGCTCTGTAAAGCCGCAGGCAAAGGGCGATGAGGATAAAATTTCACAGGGTATTTCAAAGCTGCTTGAGGAGGACCGTACAGCGAAATATGAGGTTAATCCCGAAAGTAAGCAGATGCTGCTCTACGGTATAGGCGATATTCATATAGATACTATCGTATATAAGCTCAAAAATCGCTATAATACGTCGGTAACCCTCGGCGATCCCGTTATCGCGTACAGAGAAACCATCAAGAAGTCCGTTCAGGCAGAAGGTAAACACAAGAAGCAGTCGGGTGGTAGCGGACAGTACGGACACGTAAAAATTACGTTCTCCCCTGGAGAAGAGGACGGACTTACCTTCACTGAAAGCACATTTGGCGGTTCTGTTCCGAAGCAGTATCATCCTGCGGTTGAAAAGGGCTTGCAGGAATCCATGCAGAAGGGCGTTCTTGCAGGATATCCTATGGTTAAGCTTAAGGCAGACCTCTTTGACGGATCCTACCACGACGTGGACAGTAACGAAATTTCCTTCAAGCTTGCTGCTAACCTTGCGTATAAGGACGGTATCCCGAAGGCTAATCCCGTTTTGCTTGAGCCTGTCGGAGAATTACAGGTAATTGTTCCCGATGATTACGTGGGCGACGTTATGGGCGACCTCAATAAGAGAAGAGGCCGCGTTCTTGGAATTGAGGCCTATGAGAAAAAAGCGGGATATCAGGCAGTAATTGCAGAAGTGCCTCAGGCTGAGATGAACGATTACGTAATCTTCTTGCGCGCTACCACGCAGGGCAGAGGAAGATTCAATTACAATTTCGTTCGATATGAAGAAGTTCCTTCTTATATCACCGACCAGATAGTCAAGAACGCAAATAATGCTTAAAGCCTGACTAAAAATAAAGAACGGAGACCTTTCTATAAGGTCTCCGTTTTTCGCTTCATAACAAAAAGCAGATTGCCTTAATGGCAACCTGCTCTTTGGACTCAATTTTGAACCGTGAGTAAAATCTTAATTTATCGTTTCGCAAAACGAAACACATAATTAACACGTTAGTACATCATTTTAACTCTGAACTATTATTAAGAATCAGCGTGCTATAAAGGAAAAGCACGTCTGCATTCCCGAAGTTAACGCCCATAAGAAGGATCTGAGGAATTTGATAACGAATATCGATGACGGTGATCTTCGCATAGTCCTCAACCATGAGGGGAAGGATGCTTCTGCCGTAGGAATCACGGAAGATTACGAGCTCGCGGTCGGTCTTTGCGTTAGGATTCTCTATAGTGACCTTTGAAAGCTCGCCTGAAAGGAACATATCATAAGGATCCTTGCCGTATGCCTTTTCCATATCGTAAAGGCTGATCGGCTTGCCGCCGTTTTCCCAGTCCTTGACTACTATGTTTGCGAGATTATCGTTTGTGAGGTAGTAGATGGTCTCGGGCTTGAGGGGCTTGGGTGCGCGACCTGCGTAAACGCCGTAAAAATCAACGTCGAGGGCGTTCTTGTCGAATTTGCTGTCGTAGCTGCCGCCCATACCGTTTACAAGGATTTCAGCAATGTCAACGAGCTGCTCCTGACGCCAGTGTGTGTCGGTTGCGTAGAAATCCTCAAGCTTGAGGCTGTCCTTGATGTTGATATACTCAACAAACTCAAGGTTCGAGAGCATCTTCTCGATAAACTCATCATAGTCCATTGAAAGGTATCCGTTGGCCTCAGAGAGGAAGAGACCCTTGTCAGGGATGATCGACATATAGGGTTTGATTCCCTTATCCTTGAGATACTTCTCGTAGATGAATGTCAGTCTTTCAGCCGCGTGCTTGATCGATTCATAATCGATCTGCTCCTGCATCTCTGCCGCCACGCCGTCAACGACGTATACACCGTCCTTATCCGACTTGTTGAAGATATAGGTGTTTACAAAGGACTTGAGATCGCGGAAGAAATCGCGGAATGGAAAGTTGTCGGGAGTGTATTTGTCGTCAAACTGCTTCATAAAGCTGTCGCCGTAGTCGAGTCCGTCCTTCATAACAGATTCAAGGCTCAGTTCGGGGAATGCCGCAGCGGGACGTCGCTCACTGTCAAGGAATTCGGGCTTGGGCACGATGAGGAAAAGCAGAGCAAATCCGAATATAATGACCGCCATAACAACGCAGTTTACGATATTTTTGATATTCTTGTTCATTACTTTTACCTCCTTTTAGAATCTGAAGTAGAGGAAGGGATTCGAGGACGAGTCAACGAGAAACGCAGTAACAACAATGAGAAGCACCGCAATCATAACCGGCTCGATCACGTTTGCAACCAGACCAAACTTCTTTGACTCGGAGAACTTGATTGCAAGAGTCTTTACAACGGGAGTTGCTCCGACGATAGCGAGAATGAGAAGAACTGCATAGCTCTTGAGGTGATAAAGCGTTTCAGGCGAGGAGAATGCAATTCCGCCCGCACCGAACATACCGCCGATATAGGAGAATGCTTCGGAAAGAGTGGGGATCTGGAATACTACGAAGCTGAGAAGTGCCGCAAGAAGGATATAAGCTCTCGAGAGCACGTGACTCTTGTTAAGTGCCTTGAGGAGCCAGAATTTCTCGACAAGAAGGAGGACCCCGAAGAATACGCCCCAGATAATGAAATTCCATGATGCGCCGTGCCAGAAGCCGGTGAAGAGCCATACCGCAAAGATATTGATCACGTGACGCCACTTGGGTACGCGGTTTCCGCCGAGCGGGATGTAGAGATAGTCGCGGAACCATGATCCGAGGGACATATGCCATCTCCTCCAAAATTCTGTCGCGCTCTTGGAAATGAAGGGATAATTGAAGTTCTCAAGGAAGTGGAAACCGAATATTCTGCCCAGGCCGATAGCCATATCCGAATAACCCGAGAAGTCGAAGTATATGTAAAGGGCAACTGAAATAGCATATATCCAATACATAAGCACAGTCTTTTCCTCTGTCGCGTATATGATCTCGCTGAGGTCGTACATCGAGTTTGCGATGAGTACCTTTTTGCCGAGACCAATGACGAAGCGGCGAAGTCCCTCACCTGCGTCATTAAAACTGTGAGTTCTGTTCTCAAGCTCAAGCGCTACGTCGTGGTAACGAACGATAGGCCCTGCGATAAGCTGCGGAAACATCGCGATGTAAGCTGCAAGGTTGATGGGGTTCTTCTGCGCCTTCTCACCGCGATATACGTCAACGACGTAGGAGATGATCTGGAAGGTGTAGAAGGAAATACCGATCGGGAGAACTATTCTGAGAAATGGTACGCTCGTGCCGAACACCTTATTGAAATTATCAATAAAGAAGTCCATGTACTTAAAGTAGAGCATGAAGGAAATTATGCAGGCTACGGCAAGTCCGACAAAAAGCTTTGCGATTTTTTTCTCGCGAAATTTCTCGATCAGCAGACCGAATATATATCCAAGCAGTATCGCGATCACCATCAGTCCTGCGTACTTCACACCTCCCCAGGCATAGAAGAAGAGGCTAAAGACGAGAAGGACTGCGTTCTTAAACTTAAATGGTACTGCGAAGTAGATGATTGCGATTGCCGCAAGGAAGAAAAATAAGAAAGATATACTTGAAAAAAGCATTTTTTCTACTCCTTTTGGTGAAATTCTGACTTGTCAAAGGAGTTGTTGTCATACGGTGACAACAACTCCTTGTAAGTTAAGCGATATAATTAGCGAGCTATGTTTTCTTCAACAACAATCTGAGCGCCCTCGATATTGGTAGAGAAGCTCTCAGCGACGGGATCAACTAAACCACCGAACTCAACAACGCCCCAAACAGCGATGATGTAGTTGCCGGGCGCCTTTGCGATAACGAGTTTATCGGGAGAACCGCAGATCCACTGACGAGCGAGGATATTGTCCTTGAGGGTAGCGATGAAAGCGTCGGCGTCAACGCCGTCGTTAAGCTGAACGGAGAAGCAGTTGAAGGTGTTAGCGTTCATCATATTGAACATGGAAGCAGCGGAAGCTATTTTGTCAGCCTCTGCAACGGGAATGCCGAGGTTTGCGTTGTAGTCCTCGTTGTCAACGGGAATGAATGCTGCGGGACCCTCGGGGTTGCAGGTGTCGAAGTTGTTTACGTTACCACCGCAAACCCAAAGCATGGTGTCGTCAGTAGGTTGTGCTGCGTTGTATTTATCAAAAACAATCTGAAGAAGTTCAGCTGCGTTGGTGTAAGGAAGAACTACGGGAGTTTCGGATGTACTTGTGTCTGCGGGGTTGCTTGTGCCTTCAGGTGTACTTGTGTCTGTGGGGGTGCTTGTGTCTTCAGGTGTGTTAGCGTTGCCGCAAGCAACGAGTGTGAATAACATAACGAATACGAGTGTGAGTGCAAGAAGTTTTTTCATTTGGTTTTTCTCTCTTTCTTTTGTATGTTTTGTTTTTTGCCAAGTGATTTTTTTGACTTACATCTATAATACAAACTGTCAAGGAAAAGGTGACAGGTTTTTTAATTTTTTTCAAAAATTAATTCAACGACGCAAAATCGACGATTTTCCAATTGGTTTCCTCATTAGTACTGTCAATTTCAAGCCTTATATATATAGGAGAAGACATCAAATTAAGAAGCTCGTTGAATTTTTCATCTCCTGTCTCGGTATCAAAGACAGCAACAAGACCGTTTTCAAAATCGGAGGCAAGGGAAGTATCAGCGAGATCGCACAGCTTAACATCATCTATCTGAACGAGATAATGAACTTTGTTTTCGTTTGATGAGGAAGGATAGCTGCCCGAAACAACGCCTTCAATAACTGCCCAGTTGGAATTCGCCTTTTTTGCATCCTCTATCATAATAAGCGCGGTGTCTGTCGGTAAAATATTCTCTTTTTGTGCGTCGGTTACCTCTTCTGCATGGCGAAGATTTACTTCCTCTATAGGAGGATTTTTTTCTACGGTAAAAAGTCCGTTTGAGCCTGCAAATATTCCCAAGCACAAAACAATAGCGAAAGCGCAAACGGCGCCGGCGAGCTTGAAATTAAAGCCCTCAAAGGCGAATGGCGAGTGTTTTCTTTCATTGTTATACCTAAGCTCGTTCGCTTTTTTTAAGGTGGATTCGACAAGACTTTCGCTCGGCTTTATTTTGTTAAGCGCGGCTTTTAAATCCTGCTTGTTCATATGGGGTGATTTTCCTTTCTTTCATTCTTGTGTAAAAAACCTAACGGTCAAAACGCATCGTTTTCATCTAATTGAAGCTTGAGCTTTTGCCTTGCGCGAGAAAGACGTTTTTTCACGTTTGCTTCCGACGTGTGAAGGATATTCGATATTTCTCTTATCGACAAGTCCTCGTAGTAAAAAAGCAAAATGACCTCTCGCATGGGCTGCGGCAGCTTCAAAATCTGAGCATATACGTCCGATTGATTTTCGATGGAGTGCACCTCCGAGCTTTCATCGGGTATCGTCGCGAGCATAGCGTCATCAAGTGAATTCACGTTCTTTTTCCAAGGGGCAACGAAATGTGAATTACAGCAGTTGATAGTTACCCGAATGAGCCATGCCTTACGGTGCTCTTCACTTTCAAAGGGCTTTTTATTCATGACAAGCTTCAAAAACACGTCCTGAAAAATGTCGTCGGCATCGTGCGAGGACTTCGTTTTTGTTAGGGCAATACGATAGACCATAGATGAATAGTAGCGAATTACCTCGTCACTTGCCTCAGCGGGTAAATTCTCGCAAGAAGCAGAGCCTTCAAAAGCGAAGCCTTCGGTAGCTTCATCGGACAGATTTTCGTCTATTTCTTCATCAGGGCTTTCATAAAAGTCTTTTTCTGTCATTTTGATGTTCCTTTACTTCTAATACCGATTCACCGTCAAAAAGGTGACCGAGAAAATTGTTTTTTTATTTTTATTTTGCCGATTATCCGATAAAAATATTTTTTCATCTATATTATATACTAAAAACAAATGACAGTCAACATATTGCAAATATGTTTACAATATGTATTCTTAAAAGTAAATATAGCTCTAAAAAAAGAGCCTTTCCAAATGTAATTTTGCATTTTGGTCAGACTCTTTTTAGCTATTCTTAAAGAATTTTTTGAAGGGACGCAAAAGCTTACGTAAAAAAATCACCGAATTCCGTCGAAGGGAGAGACAGGCGGAATAAAACTTAAAAGAAGCGCTATCTACGTTTATTAGCTTTCCTTTTCTTACTATATCAGATACTCTTGCGATAATATCTTCTTTTGTGATTCCGTATTCGAGCGTAAACTGCGCGTCACCGCACATAAGAGGCTCTCCGCGTTTAAAGCCGACAAGCCTGTGAAGAACCACCTGTCCGTCTTTTCTGCGATAGAGAAGTATGTCGCCTTTTTTGAAGGAAACAAATTCCACAAGCGCAACCGTGTCCTTTTCTTCGCGAATCGTAGGACGCATGCTTTTTCCTCTTGGCGAAAGATAGAAGCGCCCGCCGTCCTTTACGGCTTCGGAAATCAGAGGCACAATCTCATTTGATTTCATGCGTTCAGGCAAGGATTTTTGCCTCCTTTAACGCCAGAATGAATTCATCGAAATCCCTTTGCGCGATTTCCTTTTCGGTGTTGAATTTCTCAGACACAGAGGCTACAATTTCATCTCCTTGCGCGCCACTCTCTATTTTCTGCCATATAAAAGCGGCGGTATCGTTTAATTTTATCATTCCTTTTATTTCGTTTGAAATACTTCCGAGAGGGACGGCATAATAAGTTTCCCCAATTTTTTTCAAAATAAAGCTTCCGTTGAATTTCATATTCCTTACCTCGCAAAAATTATTATGAATATAAAGTCTCGCAGGCGATTTTTGCCGCTTCCTCGCTCATATTGCAGTATATATTGTATAAATTGCATTTTGAAAGCAAATGATTTACTATATCTAAAAACGTAAGCATTTTGTCTTTCTCTGTCGGCACAAGCAGCTGCTGCATAAGAAGCGGCAGAGCCTCGTCTGCGCTGATTTTTTCGACAAAGTTTTTTTCGCTGCGTTTTATAAAAGCGAGATTATAAAGCTCGGCAGAAGTGTTCGTTTGCCACCTTTCCTTACCACTCCAAGGTGTTCCGTAGGCAATTATTTTTCCATTTATAATTCTTATTATAGGCTTGTCTCCGTTGACAACTACAAGCTTTTCCTTGTATAGGCTTTTCCAATATGCGGTATGCGTGGTTTTTCCCGTTCCGCTTGGGGCGAGAAATGCGGTTCCTTTCCCGTCAAGAGAGATAAGAGAACAGTGCATAACGCAGGCGTTGTTATCTAAAAGGAAGCTATGGAATTTCCTGTATATTCCCGTAAATTCCATAAGAGGGCGAGAAGAATTCTGTTCGGGAATTTGCTCGCATTCTATTTCCTCATCTGAAAGAGCTATGCGTAAATCCGCCTTTTCGGCGCCTGCATATAAATAGTCGCGGCAGGCGTTTTCCGAATATTCGTATTTGTTATCAATTTCAATAATAAAATCGGCGATTTTACATTTAAACATATTGATTCTCTCTTTTTCATAAGGTGAAAAAATTACCACACTTAAATTATACAATAAAAAATCAATTTTATCAACACTTTTAGAAAAAATATTTATTTGCTTCTGAAATATAATGCTCTTTAAAAGATTATTTTCAATTGTTCTGTTGACAAATATCTTCACTTTATGGTAAAATAAATAAGATTGATAAATAATATAAATAGAGGAAAGGAAAGTACATGGCTGTTAAAAAAGAGAAAAAAATAGAAGAGTACGATGATCGAAGTATAAAAATGCTTAAAGGCCCTGACAGAGTGAGAAAACGCCCTGCCGTTATATTCGGCTCTGACGGACTTGAAGGCTGCCAGCATTCCTTTTTTGAAATACTTGCGAACTCTGTTGACGAGGCGAGAGAAGGGTTTGGAAACCTTATCATAGTTACCGCTTTTAAGGATAAATCCATCGAGGTGGAAGACTTCGGGCGAGGAGTTCCTCTGGGATATAACGAAAAAGAAAAGCGCTATAACTGGGAGCTTGTTTATTGTGAGCTTTATGCAGGTGGTAAATATGAAAACAATGATGGCGCTTCTGCCTACGAATATTCCCTTGGTTTGAACGGTCTCGGCGCTTGCGCTACGCAGTATTCCTCTGAATATATGAAGGTAAAATCCTATAACGGAGCTCAGCTTTCCGAGATAGATTTTAAGGTGGGATATCCCGCGTCTGAATTTTCTGTGCGCGACCTCACAAAAGAGGATAAGAAAAAGCAGGGAACTATTATTCGTTGGAAGCCCGACCTTGAGGTTTTTACTGATATAAACATTCCCGAAGAATTTTTTATTGCCACAATGCGACGTCAGTCTGTTGTAAATGCGGGAATTACCTTCAAGCTCAAAATAGAAAAAGAAAACGGAAAATTTGAAGAGCATAATTTTTTATATCAGAACGGAATAGCCGACTATATAGAAGAAATTACTGAGGGAAATTCCTTGACCGAGCCTGTCTGCTGGCATCTTGAAACGCAGGGGCGTGACCGCGAGGACAAAAAGGACTATAAGCTTAAAGCCGATGTCGCTTTCTGTGTTTCCAACGTTACGAACCGACTTGAGTATTATCACAACTCCAGCTTTCTGGAATATGGCGGCTCACCCGACAAGGCAGTGAAGATGGGCTTTACGTCGGCGCTTGACCAATATATTAAGGCTCAGGGGAAATATACGAAAAACGAGTCGAAAATAAGCTTTGCCGATATAGCCGACTGTCTTACGGTTATCATAAACAGCTCGTCTACGCAGACCTCTTATGAGAATCAAACGAAGAAAGCGATAAATAATACGTTTATTGCAAAGGCTCTTACCGACTTTATAAAGCAAAAGCTTGAGATATATTTTTTGGAGAATCCTACAAGCGCCGCCACCTTTGCAAATCAGGTGCTTGTAAATAAGAGAAGCCGCGAAAATGCGGAAAAAGCCCGCATAGATATTAAAAAGAAGCTTTCGGGTACAATAGATGCAGCGAACAGAGTGGAAAAATTCGTTGCCTGCCGTTCTAAGGATCCTGAACGCAGAGAGCTGTATATAGTTGAGGGAGATTCCGCGCTTACCTCCTGTAAATTGGGAAGAGACGCCGAGTTTCAGGCTATTATCCCCGTAAGAGGAAAAACGCTCAACTGTATGAAAAGCACCTACAGCAGAATTTTTGAGAGTAAAATCATCGTTGACCTCTTGCGTGTAATCGGCTGCGGAGTTGAAATTGAAGGAAAGGTTAAGGGCGATCTGGTCGCATTTGAATATTCCTCGCTTCGCTGGAACAAAATAATTATCTGTACCGATGCCGACGAGGACGGATTTCAGATAAGAACTCTGCTTCTCACGCTTTTCTACAGGCTTTTGCCCACCTTGCTACAGAAAAATAAGGTGTTTATAGCCGAATCCCCGCTTTTTGAAATCACTTCGGGCTCAGATACTTATTTTGCGTACAATGAAGCGGAGAAGGTAGAAATACTGAAAAAGTTAGGCGACAAGAAATATACTCTCCAGCGCTCAAAGGGATTAGGTGAAAACGAACCGAAAATGATGTGGCAGACGACAATGAATCCCGCGACGAGAAGACTTATAGCGGTAAGCCCCGCAGACGCAGAGGAGACCTGTCGTATGTTCGAGACTCTTCTGGGCGATGCAATAGACGAGCGAAAGAAATTCATTTCTGAAAACGGATATAAGTATATCTCCGATGCAGACATTTAAATCAAAAATAAACAACAACGTATATGAAAGGTATTGTTATGGCAACAAGTTTAAAAAAATCTTCTGAATTTCAAGGGGTAAAGGGCCCGCTTCTCACCATAGTGATGGACGGCGTCGGACTTGCCAAAAACGGAGCGGCAAACGCAATTTATGCGGCGCACACGCCAACCCTTGATTATCTTATGGAAAAATATCCAACTCTTAAATTGAAGGCGCACGGAACAGCGGTAGGTCTCCCCTCTGACGATGATATGGGTAACTCCGAAGTAGGGCACAACGCACTTGGAGCAGGTCAGATTTTTGCGCAGGGCGCTAAGCTCGTTTCCCAGTCTATAGAAAGCGGAAAAATGTTCGAGTCAAAATCCTGGCAGGATTTAGTCTCTAACGTAAAAAATAACAATTCAACGCTTCATTTCATCGGTCTCTTTTCCGACGGCAACGTGCATTCTCACATAGATCACTTGAAGGCTATGCTCGTAAGAGCCAAGGAAGAGAAGTGTAAAAAGGTAAGGATTCATATCCTCATTGACGGAAGAGACGTTGGTGAAACCTCTGCCCTCGATTATATTCTGCCTTTTGAGGAATTTCTTCTTTCTCTTTGTGACGAAGGCTTTGATGCGAAAATCGCTTCGGGCGGCGGAAGAATGAAAATCACAATGGACAGATACGAAGCCGACTGGAGTATGGTTGAAAAGGGCTGGCAGACACACGTTCTGGGTGAGGGCAGGCAGTTTACTTCGGCTGAAGAGGCAGTGAATACCTACAGAAAAGAGCTTGGCGTGATAGATCAGGACCTTCCCCCCTTTGTAATTGCCAAAAACGGCGAGCCCTTAGGTACGGTTCTTGATGGCGACAGCGTAATCTTCTATAACTTCAGAGGAGACCGCGCAATAGAAATTTCGAAGGCGTTTGAAGCTGACGGCAGTTTTTCGGCATTTGACCGCAAGAGAGTTCCGAGCGTTCTTTACGCGGGTATGCTTGAATATGACGGAGACCTTCACATTCCCTCGCGCTATCTTGTAAATCCCCCTGAAATTACTAATACTATGGGCGAATATCTCTGCGCGACAGGCGTTCCTCAGCTCGCAATTTCCGAGACACAGAAATATGGTCACGTTACTTATTTCTGGAACGGAAACAAAAGCGGTAAGTTTTCGGATGAGCTTGAGACTTATATCGAAATTCCGTCTGACGTAGTTCCTTTTGAGCAGCGCCCCTGGATGAAATGCGCTGAAATTACAGATAAGCTTATCGAATGTCTTGAAAGCGGAAAATATAAATATCTGCGCGTTAATTTCCCTAACGGCGATATGGTAGGGCATACCGGATCATTCCTCGCTACCGAGTGTTCTATGGAGGCTCTCGATTTACAGCTTGCAAGAATTCTCAAGGTTGTGGACGAGCTTCAGGGCGTGGCACTTATAACAGCAGATCACGGAAACGCTGACGAAATGTACGAGATAGATAAAAAGACCAAGGCTCCAAAGGCTGGCAAGGACGGTTCTTTCAAAGCCAAAACTAGCCATACACTTAATCCTGTACCATTTATCGTGTATGATAATGTTACAAACAATGAATACAAGGTTAAGCTTGGAAGAGAAGATTTCGGTCTTTCTTCTGTTGCGGCTACAACTGTAAATCTCCTCGGTTTTGAGGCCCCTGAAATCTGGGATGAATCTATGGTAGAAATCTAAAAAATTGACTGTCAATATGTGTTTTTATGCTTATTGACGGTCTTTTTTTGTATTAACCTCAATTTTTGCAAATAAAAATGTAAATATTTCAAAAATAATTAAAAAAACCGCGTTTTGTTCATACTTTAGACACAATTATCTGCTATAATTACGCCTGTTTTATTGTAAATAACACAAAAGACGAGAGAGCAGTAATATAATAATAACTTTCAGCTTTTGCGGAATAATAAATTCGGAGGGCATTATGATATTAGATAATCTTCATGTCAGACATAAGGCGTTTGGCGAAGGCGTTGTGGTTGCGACAACAGGAAAGTACATCACCGTTAAATTTGAAACCACAGAAAAAGTTTTTGTTTACCCCGACATTTTTGAAAAATTTCTTACACTCAGCGATGGTACTGTTTCTGACGAGATACTCGCAGACATAAAGGTATCCAAGGATGCAAAGCAGGCAATAGAGAAGAAGAAGCATGAAGAAAACCTATATGCTATGACTCGCGGTATAGTTATACCTGGTAAAGAAAATGCTAATCTTGATTCCGATGATGAGGAATATAGAAGTAAGCAGGAATCTGACGAAATGTAATCAAAAATTAAAAAGCGGCGCTTATTGTGTGCCGCTTTTTTATTTACAATTTTTGCTTGACTTTTATAAGATTAGAATATAAAATATACTTAGTATTATCTGGAGTAGGAGTTATGGTTATCAAAGGATATTTATTTAGCATAATTTACGGCCTTTTGTGTATTCTAATAGCGGGCATCGTACATAAACTTGGACTAAAAACTGTATATA
>JAZQGJ010000041.1:0-1793 GCA_045539995.1 Eubacteriales bacterium | reverse complement strand
GGATCGTAGCCATGTCGTTCTGTGAGCCAAGGAGTTGAGTTGCCAATTTGTCTTCCTAAGACCGCTTGGCTCCGACTTCGCCGTAGAGATTTTTATACTTTTTCGGCAAATCTTTTGGAGTATCGCATAAGTCGTAATTTCCGTGTCCCCAATCCTCCCACTCATAAGAGAAATACTCATATTTGGGAAAATCATCTTTACTCGCATCGTTTACTATCTCTATAACTCTTTGAATAGTAGCTTCGAGATGCTTTTTGTTGATATACTCGTAAAGCGTGTGAGCGTAATAATATCCGCTTGAAAGATTAACGGCGGCGATACCGAGAACGGGAGCGATAACGGAAATATCGCTGAAACTTCCGAAAGCTGTACGATAGCCTTTTTCTGTGATATAATTTTCAAAATCGTAGTTTACGCAGTCATAGTAAACAGCGTCATTTTTGCCTTTGCGGTCAATTTCAACTATTGCCTTTAAATCAGATAATTCTACGGGTAAAAGCCCATTTATAAAATCTTCCGCAAAGGCTTCCGCTCCGACTCCGCCTATTTCCTCGTTGCAAGTAAAGAGCAACCACGGCTTATTTTTCGATTGCTCGTAAACACTCGCTAAAGCATAAACACCACAACGATCATCTCCGCCGATACCTTGCGGCGACATCAGAATATTTCCGCTGTTGCTCTTGCAAATGACTCTCACAGACTCTTTGTGAACGGTATCGAGATGAGCCACCAAAAGTAGCGGCGCATTTCCTTCAACCAAAATGTAATTGTCTTTATTGACCGTAGAGCCTTTGAATTTATCAGCAATCATTTTGAAAAGTTGCTTCTGAGTAGGTTTTAAGAAATCCTCAATCGTTTTCAAGCGACAGCACCTTCTTTCATACGCTCTAAGCAATTATCGCAAATGCGGCTTCCGTCTTCCGTTGTACGCACATTTTCTCTAGGATAATAACGATCACATTCTTCGCAATAAGCGTAGTAGCGGTTACGGCAATCGGCGCAAACATAAATTTCTTCGCCGTCGCAGTTATAAACCGCGTAAGTATCGTGAAAATATCCCTCGCAATCGTCGCATTGTTCGCCTTCGTCGTCATCATCGGAATTGTTCGGGTCGCAGTCATAGCAATATAACTTGCTTTCAATTTCATCTCCGCAAGCTATGCAAAGTCCGTTTGTACCAACCGCAAATTCCTTGAAATCGTCTGCGTGGTCGTTCCTGATACTGATTTTTGCGTCAAAATCTTTGTAAATCCAATCAGGATAGCCGCCGAATCCATCTCCGATATTTATAACGCATTTGGAATTGTTAAAATATTTTATAGTTTTCCAAAGGTTAGGAGCATTTTCTAAATCTGAAATTTCCCTTTGCACGAGGTCGCGATAAATTTTAGATTCTTTTTGCGCCCCGTAAGTTCCGCCGGATGTGTTGTAAAGACGGCTTTGCAAAAGTAAGCCGTTATTGACTTTATATGCGAACATCTGACGCATAATTTTGCGATTGTTTAAAGTTTCGGGTTCATCGGGATTAGCCGCGATAAATGTTATAAAAGAGTAATCGTCGCGAGCGTAACCGCTACAACCGTTGTTGTAACTGTAAGAGGTAGAGTTAAACGAGTGGCAACTTGTAAGCGTATCGCCGCGCCTGTCGTCTTTGGGATTGCTCATAGTTATAAAGTGAGCGGGATTAAGACTTACAAACAGCTTAAAATCTATCTTCTTTGAAGAAAGTTCATCGGCGAATTGGGCGTAGAGCTTTTGAAATCTACTGCCCGCCGAATCATCGGTTACATTCA
>JAZQGJ010000040.1:0-7768 GCA_045539995.1 Eubacteriales bacterium | reverse complement strand
GGGCTTGTAAGACACATATATTTGAGAAGCTCTGAAGATGAAAAGGAATGTACACTCGCTTTGGTAATAAACTCAGGTCTTTTCCGAAATCAGAGCAGTTAGTCAGCGAAGTAAGAAAGAAATTTCCATCTGTTACCTCCCTCATGCTGAACGTCAACACGGATAATACAAACGTTGTATGCGGAGACGAGTATATAACCCTATACGGAGAGGGGCATCTCTTTGACACAATGTGCGGAGTAAGTCTTAAAATTTCTCCCGCCGCCTTTTATCAGGTGAACAGAGAGGTCGCAGAGGCTATTTATAAGAAGGCGAAGAGCCTTGCCGGGCTTAAAGGCGATGAGACTCTGCTCGACCTCTACTGCGGAATAGGAAGCATAGGTCTTTCTATGGCAGATTCTGTTTCCTCGCTTGTAGGAATAGAGGTGGTGCCTGAGGCAGTCGAATGCGCGAAGGAAAACGCGCTTCGCAACGGCATAAAAAACGCGAGCTTCTTCTGCGCCGACGCATCGGGCGCGCAGAATATTATAGAGAAGGCAGAGCTTTCTACGGGACGGAAAATAGACTTTGACACCGTCATATTAGACCCACCGAGAAAGGGCTGCTCGGAAGAGCTTCTTGAATATCTCGCAAAGGCGAATTGCAAAAAAATCATATACGTTTCCTGTAATCCCGACACGCTCGCAAGAGACGCCCTCTTTCTTACAAAAAACGGCTTTTCAATGAGCGAGGTCTATCCCTTTGATATGTTCCCAAGGACAGGACACGTCGAGAGTGTCGTTTGTCTGACGAGGTAGCTGCAATAAGCAAAAAAACAAAGCTATTGACAGTACTTCAAAGAAAAGGTATAATAAATACGTAGTATTATAAATGCTTGTCGGGAAAAGGTAAGAGACAATCAGAATGTTGAATTTTAATAGGTGTATTTAGAGGAATATGAAAATTGAAAAATTATATCCCGAATTTAAGGATTATATTTGGGGCGGAAACAAATTAAAAGATAAATATGGAAAGAAAACAGACAAAACCCCCTGCGCTGAAAGCTGGGAGCTTTCCTTTCACAAGGACGGCTTAAGTCGTCTCGCAAACGGGAAAACGCTTATGGAAAGCGTAACCGAGTCAGAGCTTGGGGAAAACGCAAAGGATTTTCCGTTTTTTCCAGTGTTAATAAAATTTATTGACGCAAAGCAGAATTTGTCGGTGCAGGTGCATCCGTCTGATGACTACGCATTGAAGAATGAAAATTCCTTCGGCAAAACTGAAATGTGGTATATAGTGGAAGCAGAGCAGGGCGCGGGGATATATCTCGGCTTCAATCGCGACGTAACTAAAGAAGAATATGAAAGCGCAATAAAGGAAAATCGCTTGACCGAGCTTCTTAATTTCTACGAGGTAAAGGCAGGAGAATGTTATTTTATTCCGTCGGGAACAATTCACGCTATCGGCAAGGGCTGCCTTATATGCGAGATACAGCAAAACAGCAATTTGACGTACCGTGTATACGATTACGGGCGCAAGGATAAAAACGGCAACGAAAGAGAGCTGCATATTGACAAGGCTCTTGCGGTAACGTCGCTCAAAAGGTACGAAAATCTCTCTTTAAACGGGGACACGCTGGGGTTAAGCAAATACTTTACCGCAAGAAAGCTTTGCGTTAAAAATGAGATTTTGCGCGCGGACGCTAAAACCTTTCAAT
The DNA here is from genome assembly GCA_045539995.1 of Eubacteriales bacterium. Taxonomy (GTDB): domain Bacteria; phylum Bacillota; class Clostridia; order Oscillospirales; family CAG-272; genus UBA1740. The sequence continues at coordinate 6,072 of JAZQGJ010000040.1, read as the reverse complement.
GCGTTACCTGCGTAAAGGGACAAGGCGAGATAGACGGTAAGGTTGCGTCAGAGGGCGATAGCTTTTTCGTGCCGGCAGGAATGGGCGAATATACACTCAAAGGAGATATGGAAATAATTTTGACCGAAATACGCAAATATTATATCGGTATAGACCTTGGCGGAACCTTTATCAAAGGTGGAATTGTTGACGACTTGGGCAATATTGTTTTAGAGGACAAGGCGCCGACAGAAAGCGAAAAGGGCGATGAAGCGGTTACAGCAAATATCGCAAATCTTTGCAAAACGCTGCTTAAAAACGCAAATATGTCGGAAAGCGATATTGTAGGTATCGGAATGGGTGTCCCCGGCATGATAGACAGTCAAAGAGGCGAGGTCGTGTATTCGAACAATCTTGGCTGGGAGCATTTCTTTATAGCAGAAGAGCTTGAAAAGCGAACGCACGTGCCCGTGAAAATAGCAAATGACGCGAACGTGGCGGCATTAGGCGAAACCAAGTTCGGCTGTGGAAGGGATTACAAAAATACGGTAATGCTTACGCTCGGAACAGGCGTAGGCAGCGGTATTATTATCGACGGAAAATTGTTTGAGGGCAATTGCTCGGCAGGCGCAGAGCTTGGACATTCGGTTATTTTAGCCGGTGGCGAGCAATGCACGTGCGGAAGAAAGGGCTGCTTTGAGGCATATGCTTCGGCGACAGCTTTAATTAGGGATACTAAGCGAGCCATGCTTGAAAATAAAGACAGCAAAATGTGGGAAGTCGGTAATATAGAAGGCGTAACGGGAAAAACGGCATTCGATTATAAGGACACAGACCGTTCTGCAAAGGCAGTGGTAGACAGTTATATTGAAAAATTAGGCGTAGGAATTACGAATGCAGCGAATGAATTCCGTCCCGAAGCCATAATACTTGGAGGCGGAGTATGCGCGCAGGGCGACGAGCTTATCAAGCCCTTGCAGGAATACGTCAATAAAGAAATCTTCGCAACCTTAAAGGGCCCACAGGTAAAAATTCTTACGGCAACACTCAAAAACAGCGCGGGCCTGCTTGGCGCGGCGGCGCTTTGGCTTTGATATTGGCGCAAAAAATCAAAATATCCGTATATTTGAACAATTAAGCACCAACAGCACGCACGACAACAAAAGTTTACATTGCTCAAGTGTTAAATTTTTCAATATACATCTTGATAATTACAAAAAAGTATGATACAATATATCATTATGTTATATTGATATAATTTCAGGAGGTCTTCGCTATGAACCGTGTTATAATTCCGAAAAATTATAAGTCGCCCTTGCCTATATATGAAACGCAGAGGGCTATAGAATTTATCAAGAAGAATTTTCAAGCAGAGCTTGCCACCGCGCTTAATCTGCGCAGAGTTTCGGCGCCCCTTTTTGTCGAGGAAAATTCGGGCTTGAATGATAATTTAAACGGCCACGAGAGACCTGTTTCCTTTGATATTCCCGCAGTGGGGGCTTGCGGTCAGGTCGTTCATTCGCTCGCAAAGTGGAAAAGACTTGCGTTAAAGCGCTACGACTTCCGTGAGGGCAAGGGACTTTACACCGATATGAATGCGATAAGACGTGACGAGGACCTTGACAATCTCCATTCTATATACGTTGACCAGTGGGACTGGGAGAAAATAATAACGCGCGAGCAGAGAACGCTTGACTACTTGAAGCAGACGGCGCAGAGCATTGTAAACGCTATATGCGATACCTGCGATATGCTGGGCGCTGAATTTCCGCTTATCCACACGCAGCTTTGCAGACAAATGTCGGCGGTAACCACGCAAGAGCTTGAGGATATGTATCCTGATTATACGGCGAAGGAAAGAGAAAACGCGTATTTAAAAGAGCATAAAACGGCTATAATTATGCAGATAGGCGGCGCATTGAAATCCGGTAAGCCTCACGACGGACGCGCCCCCGACTACGATGACTGGGATTTGAACTGCGACATTATGTTCTATAACGAGACGCTCGACTGCGCGATAGAAATTTCTTCTATGGGCATAAGAGTCGATGAAAAGGCGCTTGACCGTCAGCTGACAATAAGAGGCTGTAATGACAGACGCGAGCTTCCTTTCCATAAAATGCTCTTGAACGGCGAGCTTCCCTTGACAATGGGCGGAGGTATAGGTCAGTCAAGACTTTGTATGCTTATGATGGGCTGCGCTCATATAGGTGAGGTACAGTCAAGTATTTGGGACAAGGAAACCGTAGAGACCTGCGAAAAAGCAGGAATAATGCTTCTGTAAATAAAGCATTCAGTTATAAAAAATTAAAAGGACAGAGAAAAGAGAAAATCTCTGTCCTTTTTTGTTTCGGGATTTGTTTTTTATTGCGTGCTTTCAATAAAAAACAGCATTTTTTACAATGTTGAATAATGCCTTGTCCACTCTGAAAAAAGCAGAAAAACAGAACAAAAACACGATGACAGTATTGATTTTCACAGAGCTTTTTGTTATAATTAAAGTATAAATAACTGTATAGTATGTGCAGTTCATTTTGATTATGATATACTTTTTTATCACAAATTATTAAAAGGAGCAAGAATATGAAAAAGCAGTCTTCCCCTAATTTGTATGAGTTAAATCTGCCGTCGACTCTTCCTGATTTCAGAGGCAAGGTGCCGATAACGATGTCAGCCGAGTCGGTACTGGCTCGCTTCAATCTTGCGCGCGAAGCGCTTCCTCGCGAAGTTACCGTATTAAATCCATTGAAGCTTTCCGATTATCCCGAAAGTAATGCATACGAGGTGTTCGTTTCCCCCGACGGAAGCGATGACGCGGAGGGTACAAAGGATTCGCCTCTCGCATCTCTTTCTGCCGCGCTTGACAAGGTGAAGGGCAAGGGCGGGGCTACTATTACCTGTCGCGGCGGTACTTATCCTGTGACGAGCGAAATCAAAGTAGATTCTTCTCACAGCGGTAAGGCGGGAGCGCCTCTTATAATTCGCTCGTACGAGGGAGAAACGGCAAAATTCACGTCAAATACCCTCTTTTCATCTTCTAAAGAAAAATGGCGCGTAGCCGATCCCGCAAAGGACCCCGTAGCTGCCCGTCTGCCGAAGGAGGCGCAGGGAAAGGTTCTTTATACTACGCTTTCCGAACACGGCTTGACTGCGGACGATATTCCGCCCATACGGGACCTGAGAGTCGGTCCTCCCAGTCTTAACGTAGGTGGAGAGGAGTACACTCTGGCGCGTTATCCTAACAAGAGCGCGACTATCAAGGACCTTCTTTTCTTCTACGTCGCATACGACGCGGGACGCGTTACGAGACAGATAGGCTCTGATCTTTATTGGAGCTGGATAGATCGCGCAAACCGTGACTACGGAGGAAACGCTGATACGGAAATAGGTTGGCAGATTCGTCTCCTTAACGGACAGGACGGAGGAAGTGTGGATGCAGAGAAGCACGCGCAGTTCCTGCTTTCCTGGGTCAATACGGGAAATATCTGGTACTACGGCTCTACCTTTGAGGGCTTTGAATTCGGCAACTATAACCTCGCTGATAAAACGGAGGGCAAGGACTACTCGCATTACGCTGAGGACGACGCAGAAGAAAAAACGCCTCTGCTCGGCTCTTTCGTGCCGGATGAAAAGGGCCCCTACACCTACAGAGGACAGAAGGGCTACTATTCGCTTAAGTCGAAGATGAGTAACTCGTGGGGCTGTAAGCATTCAATAAACTCCCCTGTCGGACGCAACACCTACTATCTCTATAACGCGATTGAAGCGCTTGACGAGCCGGGCGAGTGGTTCTACGATAAGGAAACGGGAATTTTCTATATATATCCAAAGGATGAGAACACCTTTTTCGGCTCGGAAATCGGATGCTCGAACAAAAACGTATTTATTCCTATCAAAATAGAGAAGCTTGAAAATGCCATTATTGACGGCATATCAATAGACGGCTCGAGTGATGCGGGTATGGTGCTTGAAGGCTGTCACAATATAGTAATTCAGCATATAAAGATCCGTAATACTAAAAAAGAGAGTCTCGGTGTCAGAAGCTGTACTCGCACAGCGGTCATCTATTCAGATTTCTCTGCGTCCTGCACCAATATGCTGTATATGCAGGATCCGAAGAGCCATCATTCGCTCATTCCGACCTTCAACATGGTTCAGAACTGCTTCTTCCACGATCCGAAGCCTACCCGTTCGGGCTCTTTGGCGCTTGCGGGCTGTCGCACCGTCGCTTCACACAACTATTTCCGTAACGTTTGTATGTACGCAGAAAATGCGACTGAATTTATCGTTGAGTATAACCGCTTTGAAGGCGGAAGCGCCGACATCGTTGACGGCGGTATGTTTTACGTAAGTGGAGCGGGTACAAGAGGCGGGCACGTCCGTTATAATCTTTTCCATATGTTCAACGAGACGCATAACGCAATATATAACGACACAATGACAAGCGGGTGCTATGCTTATTACAACGTCATATGTACGCTTAACTCAAAGTCCAACTTGCACAAGGGCTGGTATTCCTCGACAGGACACGGAAACGTCTGCTTCGGTAACATAATGGTTCTTCGCGATTCATTTGAGGTTGCGAGAACCTACTCTATGGGGGGAGACGAGGACAATGCGGTTGTTGTAGGACAGGGAGACGGAATCAATCAGTCACCGCTTTTCTACTTCTATTTCGGAGACGAGCACGCTGCTGAAAACAATCGACGTTACGAGCTTGTACGAGAGGGACGCGAAGAACCATACAAGGTGGATTACGATCCGAACAGAAGGATTATGTGGGCTCATCAGGCGCTTGCAGGCGACTGGTGGGAGGGCTTGAAGAAAAACGGGGAAATTGGTATGTATCTTAACAATCCCAACCGAGAGGCGCGCGAGCGTATCGACCCTGCCTATATAAATCACATTTGGGGTACAAGGCTCGTTCTTGACGCGCTTGAAAATTCGGATTATCGCATTAAATATTTCTATCTTCCCGCGCGCCTGACGGGAAAGACCTACACCTGCACGATAATGAAGCCAGGCGTAGAGCTTCTTATTCCCGCGTACACTTATCTTGACGACAATTATAAAGAGGTAAGGACGACCGACCGTAAAGTAATAGTTCCCGACGACGGAAGAGTTACTCTTACGTATGAGGAAATAGGCGCTATGGAGCGTTTGCGCCGCGCGCCCGCATTCTGCGTTATTCAGAACAATATTTTCCTCGGCGGTACACCTATTAAGGATGCGGACAATAGGTCGACGGGCGAGGTAGACGAAGAGCTTATGATCAATGACGGCGCTAAATACAGCATGTATGTAGATAGAGAGGGTAATACCTTTAAAGACTTTAGAATTGGCTACACTCAGACTGCGCTTTGCTCTAACAACTTCTTACGTCTCAATTTCAAGGAGGTAACCGAAAACGCGCGAAGCTACGATTATACCATTCGTCCCGAAGCCATTGAAGAAATATCAAAGGTTTTGGAGCCGCAGGAGTGCGAAGCAGTGCTTTCGCTCGATCCCTACAAGAGTGGACCTACCTACGGCTTCGATTACGAAGCTCTGGGACCCGTTCAGAAGAATTAACCTATAAAATTATCCGCAAGTAAAAAGCGGAAAAGGCAAAAAATATAAAAAGAACCAAATGTATACTTTTGCGGTCTACACTTGGTTCTTTGTTTATTTAGCCCTCTTGCTTTTTAATAGTTTTCGCAGTGAAGCTCAAAATAGCTTTGAGGATGCGCGCAGGTGGGGCATATTTCGGGCGCCTTTGTGCCTACTACGATATGTCCGCAGTTACGGCATTCCCAGACCTTGACCTCGCTCTTTTCAAATACGGTGGCTGTCTCAACGTTCTTAAGAAGCGCGCGGTATCTTTCCTCGTGATGCTTCTCGACTGCCGCGACGAGACGGAATTTCTTCGCGAGCTCGGTAAAGCCCTCCTCTTCGGCTGTCTTTGCAAAGCCCTCGTACATATCTGTCCATTCGTAATTTTCGCCCTCTGCCGCACGAAGCAGGTTTTCAGACGTGTCGCCTATTCCGTTAAGCTCCTTGAACCACAGCTTTGCGTGTTCCTTTTCATTTTCCGCTGTTTTTAAAAAGAGCGCG
>JAZQGJ010000039.1:0-8725 GCA_045539995.1 Eubacteriales bacterium | reverse complement strand
CGTCTTCGCCCGAAAACCTGTCGGGTTTCGCACATTCCTTGAAATATGGTCGTCCGCGCTTGCTTGCAAGCAGACAGACACGGACTTCGTATATTATAACACGAGTAAAAATGCTTGCTTGCAAGGGCATTTTTACGACTTGTTTCAATAACGCAGGCGCGATATAGCGCGCACAGGGCGAAAGCCCCAAAGGCTTGCTATGCAAGACTTACTGCGTATATTATAATTTATGTGATGTTAATTTCATCAAAAAACAAAAAAATAAAAGGATACGACATGAACGAAAGAGAAATATCAGAAGTAAAAAGAATTTTAACGCCTGAACGCAACGCAATACAGTCTGTGCACGGCTGTTACGTAAACGCGGAAGGCACTGTAATAGCTAAATTCAATCAGAGCGTCGCCATGATGGAAGAAAGCGAGCTTGAAAAATATCTCGGCATTTTCAAGCGTACGCTTTCGGGCGGGATAGGGAAAAACCTCTTAAATATTCCCTTTTCCTCCGAGGTGGTCTTGAACGGCGAGGAACACAAGACACTCATGTCGCTGAGAGAAAATCCCGACGACGAAGGCGCGCTTGACCTCTTGTATTCAAAGATAAGCTCAAGTTATAAATCGGACGATAATTACGTTATTCTTCTCATAAGAAACGCCTATGACGTTCCGAAAAAGAATAAAAATGATGACTCAGACGAGGATTCCGTCTGTGTTTACACCTTTATATCCTGCGCCGTCTGCCCTGTAAAATCGACGAAATCGGCTCTTGCATATGACCCCGACGGCAAAAAATTTATAAATTTCGGCGGCTCTAATGCCATAGGCGCGCCCGAGCTTGGCTTTTTGTTCCCCTCCTTTGACGGCAGAGAGACAAATATTTATGACACGCTCTTTTACACAAAAAGCGACAACGAGACCTACGAGGAATTAACGACCTCGCTCTTCAGAAACAAAATAAAGATGCCCGCAAAGAAACAGTCGGAGACGTTCCGAGCAATACTCGCCGAGAGTATGGAAAATGATTGCAGCTTCAGCCTCGCACGCTCAGTACATAAGCAGATATGCGATAAGATAGAACAGCACAAGGAATCAAGAGACCCCACTCCGCTGACTCTTACACAGGGCGCTGTAAAGGATATTTTATCAAACTGCGGTGTGTCGGAAGGAAAGCTCGCGACGCTTGAGCAAAGGTTCGCCGAAAGCTTTGGAAAAATGGCAGAGCTTCCGCCGAAAAACATTATAAATCCCTCTAAATTTGAATTGAAAACCCCTAACGTCACGGTAAAGGTAGCAAAGGGATACGAGGATTTAGTAGAAGTAAAGATAATAAACGGACAGAAGTTCATTGTTATCCGCGCCGACGAGGGCGTTGAACTGAACGGTCTCGACGTAAATATAGAAGATTGAAGAAAAGGACAGTCTCAAACGTAAAATTTGAGACTGTCCTTTAAAGTTTGATAGGGACAGGCTGATTCGAAAAAAATCGCCGTTATTCGCTCTGATTTTTTATTTATGCTCGGGCTTCTTTGGTTTTACCAATATGACTCCCTTTAAATTGAATTTCCCGCGAACTGCGTCATATACAGATTGTAATAACGTCCTCGCTTGGCGAGTAATTCCTCGTGGTTTCCGATTTCCACAACTCTGCCCGCATCCATAACGACGATTTTGTCGGCGTCCTGAATTGTGGAAAGTCGATGGGCGATTATAAGGCTTGTACGGTCCTTCATAAGATTGACCATAGCCCCCTGAATATTTTTCTCGGTTCTCGTATCTACCGACGAGGTCGCCTCGTCCAAGATAAGAATTTTGGGATTCGCCAATATCGCTCTCGCTATAGAGAGAAGCTGTCTCTGCCCCTGCGAGAGATTCTTGCCCGCCTGCTTCAAAAAAGTCGAATACCCTTCGGGAAGTCTTTCTATGAAGTATGCCGAATTGCTCATGCTTGCCGCGCGTCTTAATTCCTCGTCAGTCGCTTCCCTGTTGCCGTACTTGATGTTGGACTCTATCGTATCAGAAAACAGAACCGTATCCTGTAAAACTATAGAGACGTTACGTCTCAGCTCATCACGGTCTATATCGTTTATATTTATTCCGTCTACCGTGATTTCTCCACTGTCGATGGGATAGAAGCGCATAAGAAGATTTACGACGGTGGTTTTTCCACTTCCTGTCGCGCCGACGAGGGCAATTTTCTGTCCGGGCTCTACGTCAAGACAAAAATCGTGAAGCACCTGCTTTTCGGGGGTATAACTAAAGTTTACATTTTTGAAGGAAATTCTGCCCCTCATATCAGCCATACTCTCGCTGCCGTCCTTATTTTCATCGGGGCAGTCTATAAGAGCGAATACGCGCTCTGCGCCTGCAATAGCCGTCTGAATAGAGCCGTAGAGATGGGCAATTTCGTTTATGGGACGTGAAAATTGCTTTGAATATATTATAAATGCGGAAATGATTCCTATAGTAATAAATCCCTTCAAGGCAAAAAAGCCACCGAACGCCGCAACTATTACGAAGCTGATATTTGAGATGCAGTTCATAATAGGTCCCATAGAGCCGCCGAGAATTTCGGCGCGAGTACCGACACGCATAAGCTCGTCTGACGTCTCGTCGAACTCCTTTATTACGTCCTCTTGCTTATTATAAGCCACGATAGAACGGTAGCCTGTAATCATTTCCTCCGCGTGTCCGTTAAGCTGTCCTAAAACTGCCGAGCGTTTCCTGTAAATTTTACGCATCAGCTTTGACATTTTACCCGTCACCAGAACGGTAGCTATTACGGTTACGAGCGTTATAAGAGTAAGCTGCCAACAGTAATAGAACATAATGCTTACAGTACCTATTATGGTTAAAACTCCCGAAATAAGCGAGCCTAAGCTCTGAGAGACAGTCGCGGAAACGTTTTCGACGTCGTTTGTCATTCGGCTCATTATATCGCCGTTTGAATGTACGTCGGTATATTTTATGGGAAGATTGTCGATTTTTTTAAAGAGGTCGTGTCTTAAGCGCTTTACTATGTTTTTACTTAAATGCGCAGAAAGAAGCGTCTGAGCCAGAGTACAGCCTACTTGAACGAGATAAGCAGAAAGAAGCAGTATAAGCAGACGCGGAAGCCTTTCCCATTCCCTCTCCTTTATGCCGTCTATCGCCTCGCCTTGAAGCGCCGGCGCAACGAGAGAGGTAAGCGTAACTATAATTACCGCTATCATTAAGAGCATCAAGAGCTTTTTCGAATCCGAAAAATAACTCAAGAGACGCAAAAGAGTATTTTTCACGTCCTTAGGCTTTTCTACTGCTCTGCCTAAGGCGCCGGGACCTCCTCCCCTGCCACCGAAGCGCATATTATTCTGAGGTCTTGGCGCTTCTGCCGCGCGAAAACGTGTTTGTGCTTCTGCTTTTCCTTCAAAGCCCTTCGGCACTTCTTGATTTTCATTTTTTATTTTCTCATTCGCCATCGGAAGACACACCTCCCTTCAACTGAGAATTGTAAATTTCGAGATAGACGTCGGAAATTCGGAGAAGCTCATCGTGCGTTCCGTAGGCGGATATTTTTCCGTTTTCCAGAACGGCTATACGGTCAGCCCCCTTTACAGAGGCTATTCTTTGCGCTATTATTATCTTCGTTATATCCTTACATCTCTCTCCCATAGCGCGATAAAGCTCGGACTCGGTCTTAAGGTCGAGGGCGCTCGTGGAGTCGTCAAAAATAAGAATTTCGGAATTTTTAAGTATCGCTCTCGCGACAGAGAGTCGCTGCTTCTGACCTCCCGACAGAGAATGTCCTCCCTCGGTAACGGGGGTATAATATCCGTTTGGCGTATTGCATATAAAGTCGTCTGCCTGCGCGATTTCCGCAGCGGTCTTTATTTCCCATGGTGTCGCACCCTCCTTGCCGAAACGGATATTCGCTTCAATACTCCTTGAATACAGCTCTGCCTTCTGCATTACGATAGCTATTTTTTGGCGAAGCTCTTTTAAAGGGTACTCCTTTACGTTCAAGCCATCAACGAAGACGGCGCCGTCGGTTACGTCATAAAATCTCGGTATAAGATTTACAAGAGAGGTTTTTCCGCTTCCTGTCGCGCCTATTATCGCGAGCGTCTCGCCCTTACGCAATTTAAAGGAAATTCCGTCTAACACCTTATGCTCGGGAGAATCGGGATAAGCAAAGCTGACGTCCCTGAATTCTATCTCGCCCTCAACGCCCTCCAAGACGAAGGATGCGCCGTCCTCTATTACGTTATCGCAGGAAAGGACCTCGTTTATACGGTCAATGGACGCCTTGGCGCGAGTAAAGGTCTGAAAGATATTCGCCATAAAGGTGAGACCGTGAAGAATCAACGCCATATAAGTAATAGCCGCCATAATGCTTCCCGGAGTCATTTCTCCGCCGCCCTTTACCGTAATTCCGCCTATGTAAATTATAGCTACCACACAGATATTAAGCACGATATTCATACAGGGGTTCATAAAGGCGAGTACGGACTGTACGCGAAGATTGGTAGAACAAAGCTCGTCGTTTGCGCGGTCAAATCTCTTTAATTCATAGTCCTCCTGCACGAACGCCTTTACCACTCTTGCGCCCGCGACGTTTTCCTGCATTATGTTATTGATTCCGTCAAGCTTTTTCTGAACTAATGCGAACATAGGCGACGCTTTTTTCATAAAAAAGGTCACAAAGAACACAAGAAACGGCAAAGCGCAGGCGGCAATAAGCGCAAATCTCGGAGACTGACGGTATAGCATAAAGAGTCCGCCTATAAACATAACCGAGCTTCGCACTACCGAGCGCACCGACATCATTACCATCATCTGCACCTGTGAGACGTCGTTTGTCAGTCTTGTGACAAGAGAGCCTGTCGATATTCTATCGGTCTGCTGAAAGGAAAGCTGCATTATCTTTTCAAATACGTCTTTTCTCAAATCGTTTCCAAATTGCTGTGCGGCTAAATTGGCAAAAACACCGCTTAAAATTCCGCATATAGCGCCAAAAAGGACGAGCAGTATCATCTCGGCTCCCGTCTTTAAAATGACGGGCATATTCTGAAGCAATACTCCGTCATCCACGATAACTTTCATCATATCGGGCTGAATAAGGTCCATAGAAATCTCGCCCAGCATAAAAAGGGGCGCAAGCAAGCACCAATGCCAATATCTTTTCAAATACTTTAACATCATAATTCCTTTCTGATCATTTCGCTTAAATCGGCTAAAAATTCTACAAGCTCTTTTTCCTTTTCTTCAGTCACTATTGACGTAATAAGAGCGTCCGCGCGCATCAGCCTTTCCCTCGCGCGCGCAGCGCTTTCTATTCCCTTTTCGGTTAGGTAAAGCTTACAAAGGCGCTTGTCCTTTTCATCAGTTTCCTTTAAAATATATCCCGTATATTGCATTTCCTTTATTGTCTGGCTTATCGCCGCCGTAGTCTTATGAGAGCGCTCTGCAAGCTCCTTCTGATTAGCGCCGGGAAATTTTGCCAGATGCATAACTATCATTCGGTACGAATCGGGAATTCCCGCCTCGAGCGCTATTTTTCTCATATAATTTTTCCACTCCCTTGTAGTCTCCATAAGAGCAAGCATAAGGGGCTTTTTTTCCTTTTCTGTGTCGGGTATTAAAACCGTTTTGTTTTCCATTTCTCCTCCTCTTATTACCTTATTTAAAAAATAGTTAATTACTTAATTAACATTATAACGCACAGTGTTGAAAAAAGCAATGTCTTTCTTGAATTTTCATATAAAATTCACCGTGACGTAACAAAAGAGATGACTTTTATAAGCCGAAAAAAATTTCAAACGGCTATTGACTTTTTATTTTAAGGTGATATAATCATATTAGCTTGGTTATGGAAACAGGTGTAAATCCTGTACGAGCCCGTCGCCGTGAGCATTTCAAAAGAGGAACGGTATATTTTCGCCGCAGAAAACGAAAGCCATTGAAGAAATTCGAGAAGGTCTGTTCCTTTATGCAAGTCGGAAAACCTGCCAAGCAAAGTGGAACGTCAATTTTAAGATTGCGAGCGCCTTTCTTTTGTTCCGTACAAAAAAATAAAAATTTAAGGAGAAAAAAAGATGACAAAAAACACAAAAATTCTTTCGTTTGTTATCCTTACGATGCTTATTGCGGCTATGGCATTTACACTCTGTTCCTGCGACAAAAATCAAGTCGACAAGGTTGGAACGGAATTCAGCTTTACCTTTGAAATTACCGAAGGCGAAGCGGAATACACAAAAACAGAGGAAGGCGTTTTCCTCGTAAAAACCAATGAAGAAACGGTAGGAGACGCGCTCTATGCTCTCGGTCTTATTGACGGAGAAGAGGGCAGCTACGGCCTCTACATCAAGTCGGTAAACGGAATTGTAGCCGACTACGACGCAGACTCTACCTATTGGTCCTTCTACATTGACGGCGAGTATGCTATGACGGGCGCGTCAAGCACTCCTATAGAGGCGGAAAAAACCTATACGTTCAAGATTGAGAAATAATGGCACTGAAAACAAAAGAGCTTGTTCTCTTCTCGCTTCTTGGCGCTATAATGTTTGCTTCCAAGATAGCGTTTGAAGCGCTTCCGAATATACATCCGCTTGCGATGCTTGTCATCTCTTACACGGTTGTATTCAGAAAAAAGGCTCTCATTCCCATTTACCTGTTCGTTTTTATCACAGGGGCTATATACGGATTTGGCGTATGGTGGGTTCCCTACCTTTATTTGTGGCTATTTCTCTGGGGAGCCACTATGCTTCTCCCGAAGAAAATGCCCGACAAAATCGCCGTACCCGTCTATATGCTTTTTGCAGGGCTTCACGGTCTGCTTTACGGCACGCTTTACGCGCCTTTTCAGGCTCTCGCCTTCGGACTTGACCTTAACGGAATGGTAAGCTGGATAATGATGGGGCTTCCCTTTGATTTAATACACGGCGTAAGTAATTTTATCGTCGGACTTTTTACTCTACCCGTAATTAAAGCGCTGAGACTATCTACAAGGTCTATTTCAGTATAGCAACAATTAAATAAAAACTGCGCTATGCGTATTCTCCGTTAAGGAAAATCACATAGCGCAATTATTTTTTACGTTTTTTTATCTATTCTTCTTTTGCATTTGGGACAAATCACAGTTATTTCACCCCTGCCCTTAGGGACACGCAAAACGGCAGAGCATGAGCATTTAAAATAAACGTGCGTTTTTCTGTCTCGCCATTTATTTTTTCTCAGCTTAAAGAAGTCCTTGATTTTACCCAAAAATTTGTTATACGCATTCAATTCCGCATATCTTTTCGCATTATTTTTAGAGAAAACACGGAAGAAAGCATAGCATATCAGGACTGTATAAATGACAGAAAGCGGGAGGCGCCATACAAACAAGGCGGGAATATAGACTATTATCGCCGCCCACAGTAAATGCGCTGACAGCTTGTCGTAGCCGTGACGTCCATACATGAAGCTCTGTAATTTTATCGCCAGACGAGTAAAGAAGCCTCTCATTTGTCTTCCCTCACTTTTCGAGGAAAATTGCCGAAGAAGCGAAGCCCTATAATGCCTAAAACAAATTTTTCGTGTTTCATATTTTTAAATCCCCTATACGCTTTTAAGAAATATGTTTTCTCAATTATAATGCTTAATTACTTCCTATGTAATATAAAAGATTTAAAAATTTGTAAAATTGGTAAAAAGCGAATTTGTCCGAGCTTTATTTGTTTGCCATTTCTGCCTTTACTTTTTCTCTTATGCTCTCGGAAAATTCCTCAACGTCTACTACCGTATTAGTAAGACGCGCCCTTTCAGCCGCGAACGCAATCATATGTCCGTGAACCGAGTCGTAGCAAACGCCTGTAGGCTTCTCGTCGCTGTTAAGAAGCTTAACGAATTCAAGCATAACTCCGTCGTCTCCGCCGCCGTGTCCGCCTGTAATATCGGGCGCAGTTACAATCTTACAGGTCTCTATCAGCTTATCCGAGTTGTCGGCAAAGGAATGCAGGGTCAGATCCTTCTGGTTCATATCGGCAATGATAAAGCCCTTTGTGCCGTTTATGACAATTCTTCTTCCGCCTCTGCTGAACGCTGTCATGGTAAGGGTTGCGGTAGCGCCGCCCTCGTACTCAAAGTTTACTACCTGATGGTCTACTACGTCGTTATCGCACTTATATACGCATTTTCCGTACTGGGTGTTTCTCATTGCCCATTCAACGTCCTCGTTTGTGGGCTCGGTCTTTTTGGTGGACGCGCATCTGAACCAGCCGTTGTTGCTTTCAAGGTAAAGCTTCACTGCATTGTAATAGCAACTCTCGGCATGAGGGCAACCGTCAATACAACGCTCGGGCGAGCCCTCGGGGGCGTTCGCTCTTATGAAGTGAGTAGTCGAACCGAAGCTCGAAACCTTCTTACACTTCTTGCCCAAGAGCCAATAAAGAATATCGGTGTCGTGGCTGCACTTCTGCAAAAGCATAAACGAAGACCTTTCGGAATTGCCCCAGTTACCTCTTACAAAGCTATGGCTTTGATGAGTGTTTCCTACGTCCTCTGCGTGCTGAATGTTTATTACCTCTCCGACAGCGCCTTCATCAATAAGCGCCTTAAGTCCGTTAAAGAAAGCGCCGTAGCGAAGAACGAAGCAAACGAGAACGAAGACGCCCGCGCGCTTTGCTTCCTCGTCTATTATCATACATTGCGCGGGGGTGGGGGTAATCGGCTTTTCGAGCAAAATATTATATCCTGCGCGTATAGCGGCAAG
>JAZQGJ010000038.1:0-14958 GCA_045539995.1 Eubacteriales bacterium | reverse complement strand
CTCTTGACAATTCTACCCTTAGAATCATATGTGTATTCAATTATTGCTTTTTTACCTTCTTTATCAATACGAACATTCTCTGTTATATTACCTTTTTTATCATATGCATAATTATTAATTTCTTTTTGTCCATAAGAATCGGTTAGAATTATTTGCTCTGGAAGACATATATCATTATAAAACCAGTCTTTACCTGCAGTACTGTCAGATTCTTTTCTTGTTACCGGAACGTAGCGGAAATTCTCGAGCATCTCTTCCGCATCCTCGAAATCCCCAACTTCCTTGAGTAATTCATACGCCTTTTCATAACTTCCCTCATCTATAAGTTCAAGAGCCTCATTATATTTTTTCTCATTTTCTTTATCCACAGTATCTTTGGCAGCAGTATCTTTGTCGTTAGTTACGTTGTCAACGGGTTCAGACTTTAACATTTCACCGCATGAAACAAGGCTTAATACAAAAACACATACAACAAGCACACTAACTATCTTTTTCATTTTTCATCCTCCGAATTTTTTATGTTTTTATTATAACACTTCCGCAAAGCATTGTCAATAAAACCAAAAGCACCCACATTTGTGAGTGCTGATTTCCAATATTTTAACTATTCTTCAACTTCTTCCCTCTTACTTCTTACCTATTACTTCCCAAAAAATCCTGCCGTTTGAGGTAAGAGTGAAGAGGTAAGAGGTAAAAAGTAAAAATCCCACACTTTCGTGCAGGATTTTTTGGAGGCGCCACCCGGATTTGAACCGGGGCATAAAGGTTTTGCAGACCTCTGCCTTACCGCTTGGCTATGGCGCCGTTTCTTTCTTGAAAGAAAGAAACCAAAGAACTTTTCACTCGAGACCCTGCCATCAAAAAAATCAAGTCACAGATGCCCGAACAGTTTTCCGTTTGACCGCCATAAACGCAAGCGGTCAAACTCAATTCCGAGTTTCTTCTTCAAGTATTACACCTGTTAAACAGGTTGGAGCGGATTACGGGGCTCGAACCCGCCACCTCGACCTTGGCAAGGTCGCGCTCTACCAAATGAGCTAAATCCGCATATGCAGCGACACGTGGTCGCTGGTGCCTCCGGTCGGAATTGGACCAACGACACGAGGATTTTCAGTCCTCTGCTCTACCAACTGAGCTACAGAGGCATATGTAATGGCGACCCGGATGGGGCTCGAACCCACGACCTCTAGCGTGACAGGCTAGCGCTCTAACCAGCTGAGCTACCAGGCCATTACATAAAATCAAGCAGTGCCAAAAATTGCTCGACTCGTGAAAAATCACGGTGGTGGGAACAATAGGGCTCGAACCTATGACCCTCTGCTTGTAAGGCAGATGCTCTCCCAACTGAGCTATGCTCCCATCTGAAATTTAGCGGCACTCGCTTGCGACGTATGATATTATAACATCTCTTAATTCATTTGTCAAGTCTTTTTTTCAAAAAAAATCAATTTTTTTTAAAAAGTTTTTTATAAGGTTTTAAAGCGCATTGAAGCGCAATTTTTCATTCATTATTATATGTTTTAATTATTAATATATTCTTCTTGTTGACAATTTTACGTATTTATGATACAATATTTTAGTAAATTAAATCCTTTTTTGATTACCTTTTATATTTTGAGGGAGAATAAAAATGATAAAGCTTGAAAAAATTTCTGTAATGAATTTGGAGAATGCCATTCGCGGCGCGAGAAACCCCTTGAATAGCTGGAGCCGTTCGGACAGCTACTATGACGATAACGGCGACTATATATTGGGCGAAAACGATATCTCTTTAGGACGTCGCCTCGCTGTTTCGGGCAGTGACCACCGAAAATTCTTAAGACAGATTTTTGTTTCTATGGATATAACAGCCCCTCTTTATTGGTGGAAGGAATTTGATACCTATAAGGTCGCGACTGTCGCAAACTCTACCAGCACAATGCATAAAATACACGCAAAGGCCTTTGGCCGTGAGGATTTCAGCTGCGACAAAATGAGCGAGGGGGCTCTTATGCAGCTTGACAGACTCATTGAGTATATGGAAGAAACGAGACTCAAGTTTGTGGAAACGAAGGACAAATCTCTCTGGTATGATTTGATTCAGCTTCTTCCGTCAAGCTATAATCAGCTTCGTACGGTAACTATGAATTATGAGACCTTAATTAACATATATTACGCAAGAAGGACACATAAGCTTGACGAATGGCACGTTATGTGCGACGAGATTTTAAAGCTTCCCTATGCGAAGGAGTTTATCTGCGTAAAGGACGCGCAAAAGGGCGAAAACTGATTTTGCCGAGTGAAAAGGATTCGATATGGCAAATATTTTTGACTTGTTTAATAAAATAAAAAAAGAGAATACCGAAAATAAAGCTATGCCTATCACGCACATCGTTGCAGGACTTGGTAACCCGGGAGAGCAGTATTCGCGCACGCGTCATAACGCAGGCTTTATGGCGCTTGATTACATTTCTTCAAAATTAGGCGTAAAAGCAGACCGATTGAAATTCAAGTCGCTCACCTGCGATACTGTCGTAAACGGAAAAAGAGTTCTCTTGATGAAGCCGCAGACCTTTATGAATCTGTCGGGCGAAGCCGTACGCGAAGCCGCCGACTTTTATAAAATACCGCCCGAAAATATAACCGTCATTTGCGATGACGTAAACTTTGACTGTGGAAGGGTGAGAATCAGACGAAAAGGCTCTGACGGAGGACAAAAGGGTGTTCGCAGTATAATTTATCAGCTTTCAAGCGACTCCTTCCCGAGAATAAAGTTAGGCGTCGGGGAGAAGCCTGACAAGGACTATCCTATGGCAGATTGGGTGCTTGGGAAACTCAGCCACGATGACGAGGTGAAGATGCTTGAGGCATTTGAGAGCGTTTATAATTCGATCCTCTTAATTCTGGACGGTAAGATCGACGACGCTATGTGTAAATATTCCAAGTAATAAGCTATTACCGTAAACCGAGCAGTTTTTTGAAAGGCGCTGTTTTGAAAACAATATATTCTTCTTTAACGCTTGATCGAGAATATTCTCACGTTCTCGCGTCACTAAAAGAGCAGAGCGAAGCGAAAAAACCCCTGCCGCTTGTTATAAACGGCTTGTCGGGCGGCGCGCTTGACGCCTTTTGCTATAATATTATAAAAGAGATAAAGAGCGAACAAAAATGCGCGCTTATCGTCGTCTCGGAGGAAAACGAGGCAAAGCGCATTTGCGAGATGTTAAACGCAGAGAGCCTGTCGGCTAAAACGTTTATTTCCCGAGAGCTTGTTCTTTATAACATTTCAGCCTCTCACGAGTCAGACCGTGAAAGGCTTTCTGTGCTTAAAAGCATTTTAGGCGGAGAGCTTTCGGCTGTGGTAACTACTCCGAGCGCTCTGATTTCATACACTATGCCTCCCGAAAAGCTGGAGGCTTCTTCACTTTCCCTCAAGGTAGGGAAAAGCATTGATATAGATACGCTTTGCAGACACCTGAGCTCGCTCGGCTTTGCGCCGACCGAGGCGCTTGACGGAAACGGACAGTTTTCACGTCGGGGCGGAATAGTCGATTTCTTCGGCGGCGGAAATGAAAATCCCGTCAGAGTAGAGTTTTTCGGCGATGAAATAGACAGGATAGGATATTTCGATATTATTTCTCAAAGAATGACCGAAAATATCGACTGCATTGAAATTCTCCCCGCGCGCGAGGTCATAACCGACAGCGAGACAAGACAGACGCTCAGAAAACAGCTTGAAACTCTGTCTAAAAAGAGCAAGAGCGAGGACGCTACAAAGGTTATAAAAAACGAGATAGCGTCAATAGAAACTGGCGCTGAGCTTAATTTTGCCGATAAATACGTCTCGCTTGTATATCCCGAGCATTATACGCTTATGGACTATTTTTTGCTTTCGTCAAAAAATCCTTGCGTTTTGATTTTCGGTACAAACGAGGTAAACGAGCGTCTTGATGCAGCTATAAAAATGTCACAGGAAAATGCGACGCGCCTTATCGAAGACGGGACTATCCCCGCGCATCTTGCTCGCTTTAATGCTGAAAAATCCGATTACTCAGCTTTTCTTCTAAAAAGCGTCGTACTTCATATAAACACCTTTGCGGGTAACATAGGAAAAGAGCAATTAGGCGGACTTTTCGGCTTCAGGTGCAGAAAAACTATATCGTATAACGGCAAAATGGATATGCTTTTGGCAGACGTCAAGAATTTTGTCGAATCAAAATATAAAATTCTTCTTGTATGCAGAACAAGCGCCGAGAAAAAGGCTATGCAAGAGTTTTTTTCGGAAAATGAAATTGCTTCGCGTATCGCTTCGCCATCAGATGACGAAAGCGCAATGCAAAGTATAGTTTACATTTATGATGGATATTTGCCATCGGGCTTTGAGCTTATAATGCCGAGAGTCGCGGTTCTTTCCCTTTATCCCGATGAATCAAAGGCGGCATACAGACAAAAGAAATATAAGCGCTATGGCAAAAAGCAGGGCGCTGGCGAAAGGCTTATGTCATACGCCGACTTAAAGGAAGGCGACTACGTTGTTCACGCTGCGCACGGTATAGGCAGATTTGAGGGTATACAGACGATTACCTCTGACGGCGCGACGAAGGATTATATAACCATAGCTTATGCGGGCGCAGATAAGCTCTTTTTGCCTGCCGAGCGTCTTGAGCTTGTGTCAAAATATATTGGCGCGCGCTCAGAGGATGGAAGCGTTAAGCTCTCAAAAATGGGCGGAAACGATTGGCAAAAGGCAAAGAGCCGAGCAAAAAAGGCGACGGAGGATATGGCGAAAGAGCTTATCATGCTCTACGCCGCGCGTCAGCGCAAGTCAGGCTTTGCGTTTCCCGCCGATAGCGAGCTTGAAAGGGAGTTCGATTCCACGTTTGAATTTGAGGAAACCGAGCCTCAGCTTAATGCGATAGAGGAAATTAAGGCGGATATGATGAAGAGCGTTCCTATGGACAGACTACTTTGCGGAGACGTAGGCTTCGGAAAAACCGAAGTCGCTCTGAGAGCCGCGTTCAAGGCAGTCTGCGCGGGCAAGCAGGTGGCTATTTTAGTGCCTACCACCATTCTGGCGCTGCAGCATTATCAGACTGTTCTTTCGAGAATGAGGGGCTATCCCGTAAACGTCGATATGATTTCACGCTTCAGGACTGCCGCCGAGCAGTCAAGGATTTTCCGAAGACTGAAAAGAGGCGAAACCGACATAATTATAGGAACTCACAGCCTGCTCGGAAAGCGCGCCGAGTTTAAAGATTTAGGTCTTCTCATCGTTGACGAGGAGCTGCGCTTCGGGGTCGGGCAAAAGGAAAAAATAAAAGCCAACACCGAAAACGTTGACGTTCTTACTCTGACGGCTACCCCCATTCCCCGTACTCTCAATATGGCGATGAGCGGTATTCGCGATATGTCTATATTGGACGAAGCGCCCAGAGACCGTTTCCCTGTACAGAGCTACGTTCTTGAGCACGACGACCTTCTGATTTTCGAGGCTATAAGGCGAGAGCTTTCGAGGGGAGGACAGGTTTTATATTTATATAACAGAGTGGATTATATTCATACGGTATCCGCCAAAATATCCAGAGCGATACCCGACGCAAGAGTTACCGTCGCTCACGGAAAAATGGAAAAGGATGAGCTTGAAGAAATATGGCAGGCGCTTGTCAGAGGGGATATAGACGTTCTCGTTTGTACTACCATAATCGAGACGGGAGTCGACATTCCTAACGCTAATACTCTTATAATAGAGGACTCCGACAGAATGGGACTCGCTCAGCTTCATCAGATACGCGGACGCGTAGGAAGAGGTGGCAGACAGGCGTACGCGTATTTCACCTACCGTCAGGGAAAGGCGCTTTCCGATATTTCAAGAAAGCGGCTCGAGGCGATACGCGAGTATGCCGAATTTGGCGCAGGCTTCAAGATAGCGCTTCGCGACCTTGAGATACGCGGGGCGGGAAATCTTTTGGGAGCAGAGCAGCACGGACACATAGATTCCGTAGGATACGACCTTTACGTGCGTCTTTTAAACGAGGCGATACTCAGCGAGCGCGGGGAAAAAATTGAAGTCCCGTTTGAGACAAATATAGATATAAAGGAAGACGCGAATATACCCGAGAGCTACATTCATACCTCATCTCAGCGAATGGAGATGTATAAGAAAATATCACTTATTGCGAATGAAAATGATTTTTCGGATATATTAGACGAATTCTGTGACCGCTTCGGTGAGCCACCAAAGCCCACTCTGCGCTTATTAAACGTTGCGCTGCTTAGGTCCTATGCATCAAAAAGCAGGGTCCAAAGAGTTTCCTTCAAGGACGGGGAAGTCCGATTCATACAGGAAGAAATAAATCTCGCCGTATGGTCTGAGGTATTTTCCCGCATAGAAGGAATGCGCTTTGCGTCAGCGGCGACGCCGTCTATCGCCTATAGATTAAAAAAAGGCGAGGATGCCGTTTTTATGGCGAGAAAAATAGTTTCCGAGTATTATAATGCGCTTGTTTCGGAGAGGGAAGGACAAAATGGATAAAAAAGAGAACAAAAAAGTATCAGTAGCAACGAACAAAAAAGCATCTAAAACACTGATAGCGTCGGTATGCGCTTTAATTGCGCTTATACTCGTCTTTTTCGCTTTGCTCACGGTTTTTTCGGGAAAAGCGGTAATGGAATACGGCGCAATCAAGGCAGATGAGAAAATGTATTCCTTCTGGCTCTCCTATTTTAAAAAAGAGCTTATGAAAGAGCATAATATCGAAGGAAAATTCGATACGGAGGAATTCTGGCAGAGTGAATTCAAGGACGGATTGAGCTACGGCGAATATTTTGAGCAAATGGCAGACGAGCGAATAAAAGCAAAGCTCGTTGCCGCTAATATGTATGACTCCTTCGGTCAGGGCCTTCCCGATTACGCCGTTGAGGATATAAACAATTATCTTTCCGAGCTTGTTGATTTTATAGGTGACGGAAGTAAAAAGAATTTCAACGTAATAGCGGCGAAATACGGAACCGACTATGACGCTGTAAAGCGCGTGGCTATCTGCGATTACAAGGCAGAGCTCTTGTTCAATCTCACCTACGGCGCCGACGGCTCTTATATAACCGATGAGGAAAAGGACGAGTATTACAAGGAAAATTATTCGCGAGTAAAGGTGATTTTCATAAACACGAGCTCAGAAGAGCTTAGTGAGTCCGAGCGTGATGAAAAAAATAAAATGATAGAAAAGCTCGACCTGATTTTTGAACAGCGCGTGAGTGATGAGCGATTTACTTCTCTGATGGGCATCTATTCGGAGGACAGCGCGTCCGCATACTATGAAAACGGCTTTTATCTCTCGCCTCTCAGCGACTATCCTATAGAAGAGGTCAAATATGCGGCAATTTCAATGGGAATCGGCGAATGCAAAAAGGTCGAAAGCGATTACGGGGTACACTATGTTTTCAAACTCGAATTAGATGATAGAGCGTATGAAAACGAAGATAATTCCGACTGGTTTGACAGCTTTATTTATGACGCCTCGCTTGAATTGTTCGATAGCTCTATAAAAGAGAAGGTAAATGAGGTGCGCGTAAACGAAAAAGAAAAATGTAAAGTTTCATTTACAAAAATCAAGTATAATTACGAGATAAAACCGTTGATGAATTAAAAAATAACCGAGAAAACAGCTTGACGCTTTGACTCGCAGTCACGCTACTTTCTCGGTTTTTCATTTAATTATATATTTTCCGCTATAAGACGTTCTAAAACGGTGTAAGGATTTGTATAAGTCGATTTTACTAAAATATCTGCGTCACGGCAGACAGAGAGCATTCGTTCAAGCGACTGTATAGACGTTTTCGACGCATATTTCATATAAAGCCCCGTCTTGTATTCGTGAAATCTCAGCTTCTTTGAGATGTCGCTTTGGGAAAGCCCCGCGCGCATAAATTCCGAGACTGTGATAATCTCCCCGTACAGCTTAAAGAGTGAGCCTAAAACAATTGAGGGGTCGGTTTTCTTGCGCTTCATATCAATAATACTGTCATACGCCGCCTTTTTATTTTTGCTCAGTATCGCGTTTGAAAGCGCGAAAGCGTCGTTTTCGGGAGACGGACAGGTTATATATTCGACGTCCCTTTCGGTAACGCTGTCTCTGGCATTTGATTTTACGTAGGCGCACAGCTTGTCTATTTCAAGAGTGAGGACGTTCATATCTCTGCCGCATCTGTCAAGCAGGGCTCGGCATACGTCACCCTCGACGGAAACACCGTCGTGCGCGAAGTGCCTGTTTATCCAGGAAGAAAGCTGCGAGTCGGTTGAATGGTCGAAAACTACGATGTCAGCGACAGGCGCAAGCTGCTTATATAGCTCGGATGGATTTTTCGGCAGATTTCCCAAATTGAAGCGCTCGGCGCCTACTGAAAATACCACACAGGAAAAGGGGTAATCCTTTTTTTCTTCGCAAAAATCGAGCAGAGCTGTAACGTCTGACTCTTTCATCGTGTTGAAATCAGCGAGATGCCATTCAATCAGCTTAAAATCCGACATCATGGGCGGCGCGGATAGCGCGTCGTAGAGCTTGGCAAAATTTATTTTCTCGCCCTCAAAGCTGAAATGATTGAAGACCTCAAAGGCTTCGTCTGTAAGGATTGTACGCCGTAGCTCTTTTAGGTAATACTGCTTTAAATAATCTTCTTCACCGCAAAAAACAAAGCAACGGTCAAAAGATGTTGCTTTGATTGCATTCTTAAGCTCCGTTGCTGTCATTTTATTGCCTCCGCCGAGATTTTCATAGAAATTTTTTGGCTCTGCCCACCAAGCGACAATGTGTATGAAACGCAAATTTCTCCACCCGACACGGAAATGGTGTTGGTAAGAGAGTGAGTTGTGATTTCAGCGTCAAACGACGCGTAAGCCAAACGGTAAATAAACGAGCTTCGCCTGCTTTCACAAAAGAGCATCTGGCATTCGGCTTCGCCTCTTTTGGTTACAGTGAGCGAGCCTTCGCCCTCCGAAAAAATAAGCTCAGTGGTGAGGTCGGTATCATTCGATCTCTCTTTATAAATGATTCTGTACTGCTTGTCCTTTTTCTGTAAAACCCCGAGTGCGCGAGAGGAAATCTCGTCATATTTTTCGTCGCTTTGCGTGTCAAAATATTCGGAATTTACCGAAATTGACATAGGGATATTATTCATCAATTATTTTCCCTGCTTTTTGGCTAAATTATAGCTTGAACGAGGATTTATAAATTCTCTCCAATCAAGCTCACCCTTGTCGAGCGCAAGAACAAGAGCCTCGGCAGTCGCAAGGTTGGTAGCAACAGGCACGTTGTGGACGTCGCAGAGTCGCAGTATATTATTCTCAGTCTCGTCAAGACCGAATTTCGGCTCGGAATCACGGAAATAAAAAAGAAGGTCAACCTCGTCGTAAGCTATTCTTGAGGCGATCTGCTCTCCGCCTCCCTCTATTCCTGCCATAAGTAATTCAATATCAAGATTTGTAGCATCTTCGATGTATTTTCCCGTAACCTGAGTTGCGCACAGATTATGAGAAGACAGAATTCCTACATAAGCTATGCAGAATTGCGCCATTAGCTCTTTTTTCGAATCATCTGCAATAATTGCTATATCC
Source organism: Eubacteriales bacterium (assembly GCA_045539995.1). GTDB lineage: Bacteria > Bacillota > Clostridia > Oscillospirales > CAG-272 > UBA1740. The sequence continues at coordinate 5,369 of JAZQGJ010000038.1, read as the reverse complement.
ATAATCTAACTCCTTGTAAAATTTGAATTGATAAAAATGTTAACGCGCTGATGAAATGAGTTTTTTCTTTTTTATATGCCGCAGCCCCGAGAAAAGAGGCACGTGACGTCCTGCAAGGCGAGCTGCAATATTGTCGAATGCGGCTGTAGCGTTTCCGCTTTTCTTGTTTTCAAAAACGAGAAGCCCCTTTTCCTGAGACTCACAAAGCTCGTCGTCTCTCGGAACTATTCCCATTATCGGAAGTCTCGTACGGTCTATAATTTCAAGCGCCGTAGCTTTCGTACCCTTTTTTATATCGGTCTCAAAATTGTTTATCACAAGCCACAGATCCTTGCCCGCCTCTCTCGAGAGGGAATAGCCCGTCGCTTCGGCAGCCCTTATGCTGACCTCTGTCTGGTTTGTGACTATTATTGCCGTATTGCATAAAGGATATGCCAAGCGCGCGCTGTCGTCGGCGCTTCCCGACGTATCTATTATAACTAAATCCAAAGCAAACTTTTCTTCTGACTCGGAAATGATAGCGTCTAATTTTTCTACTGTAGGTAGGTCATCCTCGTCAAGAGCCTGCGCGTTGAAAATACCCGGTAGAAAATACAGGTTTTTCGTTTTTGAGGAGGTCAGCACAGTGTCTTCTACTCTTGCTCTGCCACTCAAAAGATCGCTTAAATCGTATATTACACTGTCCTCGCAGCCGAGAAACAGGTCAAGAGAACGGTTCGACAGGTCAAGATCTACCACCATCGTACTTAGCCCCATCCGCGCAAAAGCAAACGCAAGATTAGCGCTGACGGTAGATTTTCCAACCCCACCCTTACGAGAGGTCACCATTATTCTTTTATATTTCATTTTGAAATTCCACCTTTTCTCTATTATACTATATTATCTCTTGTTTGTCAATCACCGAAGAAAATATTTTAACCTCTTTTGAAAAATATAGTTAAGGCAGAAAAAGGAAGCGCTTAAAATGTAAAAAAACTTACTCGCTTGTTGACATTTACTCTCCTCAGGTGTATAATGTAAATGTGTAATCTACCAAAAATGTAATTAGGGAGGAAAAATGAAAAAAAGCAAACTTTTATTTACAATAATGCTGATTATATTTTTGTTTTTTGCTTTTTGCCTTGTATCGTCAGCGAAATCTCCTCCTTCGGGAATATATACGAACGACGAGACGGTAAGCGGTAAGTGCGACGGAGAAATACAGAACGTATCCGAAGAAATGGAATACAGGCGCGCCAATACATATGAGTGGAAAGAGATTGAGGGCAGTGAGGTTACCGACCTCGCGGCAGGGACGTATGAGGTGCGTTATAAGGCGACGCTCGCGGAAAGCGCGAGCGAGTCAGTTTCGCTCGTCATAAATGAGGGAAGAAAGCTGTCGGTTCGTTTCTACGACGGAAAGGAAGAGCTATACGCGTATCATCTTTCATACGGTGAGTCTCTTTCAGAGATACCCCCTACTCCGTCTAAAGAGGGAGAAGCCGACGTCAGATGGAGTATAACCGATTTTTCGAGCATTACCTCTGACTTGTTGGTTTATGCGGTGTACGACTCGACATTTTATTCTGTTCTTCTACCCGTCGATAAAGAGGGATATTCTATTTTTGCGACAGAGGGAAAGATGTTTGTCTCTCACGGAGAAAAGTATTCCTTCCGTATAATTATAGAGGACGGATATACAAAAACCGATGACTTTTCGATTAAAATAAACGGCGAGGTTTTTTCGCGTTCTCTTTTAGAGGAATATACAATAAATTCCGTCACTCAAGATACGCTAATTACCGTTGAGGGAATAAAGGATATAACTGCGCCCGATGTAAGCTTGATTATAGGCGAATATTCCTTCGATAAAATGGATCAGGGCGAAAACGTGTTTCTCTATACTAACAAGGACGGAGAAATTAAGCTTCTTTCTGAGGACAAGGGAAGCGGAATAGATAAGAAATATATTTATATATCCGACTTTCAGCTTTCATTACAGGAGCTTTCGCAGATTTATTATTGGGAAGAGTTTGAAGATGGCACAGAGCTTCCCCTGAACGTCGCGAAATTTGTATACGTAAAGGTTGAAGATAAGGCTCAGAACGTTACCTACGTAGGCTCTGACGGAATTATATTTGATAACCAGGCGCCTCTTTTCAGCTTGAACGAGGACGAAATATATTACGGAAAAACTACGGTCTCCGTAAACGACGTAAATCTTGAAAACGTTTTCGTTGACGGAAAGCTTGCCTCCTCGACTTTTACGCTACTCCCTCGTGACACGAGCTACGTTTTATTCGCTGAGGATAAAGCGGGAAACGTGTCCGAAATAACCGTAAATGTTAAAAAGGCAATCCCGAAATACGTAATACCTATGGACCTGGTAGCTACATACGGGCAGACGCTTGCCGACGTTTCGTTACCGATACAGGAAGATGGAAGATTCGTTTGGTCGCTTCCGTTGAGTACGAGCGTGGGCGAGATAGGAAAGAACACCTTCTCGGCTGTCTTTATCCCCAGTAACACGTCGGATTATCAGATAGTGACAGGGATTTCAATAACCGTTTCGGTTTCATACTATGCTCATGAAGTTCCTACGGGAATAACTACCGAAAACGAAACGGTCAGTGGAAAAAAGGACGGCGCCATCGTCGGACTGAAAAAGGGTATGGAATACAGAAAATCAACCGACAGCGAATGGATATCGGTTAGCGGCGAGAGAGTTGACGGTCTCGGCGCGGGCATTTATTACGTCAGATATGCGGCAACGTCTTCCTATCAGGCGAGCGCTTACGTTGAAGCTCAAATAAAGTCGGGGAAAATGCTTACGGTTTCCTTTATTGTTGACGGAGAGCTTATTTTTAGGGAGGAGGTAGCGTACGGAGATTCACTCGTGAACGTTCCTTCTATACCGAACAAAATTGGATATAACCATACCTCGCCCCATTGGGATATAGCAGATTTTTCTTCCATTGTCTCGGATATGACTGTAAATGCCGTTTACACGGCAAATACGTATATGATTTCATTCCCCGACTCCGACTTGTTTTCTATAAATGCCGGAGAATTAGAAAACCCCGTGAAATACGGAGAGAATTACAGCTTTTCTATAGATATAGCTGAAGGATATATGAAAAGCGTTTATTTTAAAGTGACTGACGGTGGCGTTCTGATGCTGCCTGATGAGAACGGAATATATACGATAGAAAGCGTCGCTTCAGTACACGATATATCCATTACGGGAATTGTCAATTCGGTTAGTACCGATGACATCTACATTGACGGTATCTACAATAAGACGTATTACGCAATAGGCGATAAGTTCGTATTTAACGCCGTAGGCGCAGGGCTTGATAACGATGAGCCGATTATGGGAGACGAGCGATATACTCCTGTCTCTTGGTCTGCGTATTACACGGGCACGTGGACAGACTCATCTTACTCAGCATATTTTACGCTCTATAAGGAAGGCGACTGCTGTTTGAGCGTAGAATTTAAGCGTGAGGTCTTTGACGGTGAAAAATGGATAAATTACGGACCGAACATAGTGAAAACTCACGAGTTTTACGTAAATAAGCTGCCAGCGGGACTTCCGACGGGAAACAGCGCTTTAAGTACGATAATAAGCATTATTCTGATAAGCGCGTTTACAGGCGCGTTTGTTATCTGGTACGTTATGAAGAAGCGGCATAAGCAATAGTGAGGGCTTCACATTCAGGCATAACCGCAAACAAAAAGAGATGTTATATAAGATGGCATCTCTTTTTTCATTGTAAAAACTTATTATAATTTATAGTTGAAAAACTTCGTTTTTCTTCCAAAGGACTATATTTTTGTTTGCTATCGCCGTTCGCTCCCTCTCGACGATGAAATACGCCTTCGGGGCGCGAGCGACGATTTCTGCTCCGAATCTGTGCGCCCTGGCTTCACATTCAGGCCTAAGTGCAAACAAAAAGAGACTTTATTTTTAGTAGAGTCTCTTTTTTCACATTGCTTAATTTTGATTGATATCCATAGATGAAAAACTTCGTTTTTCTTCCAAAGGATTATATTTTTTGTTTGCTATCGCCGTTCGCTTCCTTCGGGGCGCGAGCGACGATTTCTGCTCTGAATCTGTGCGCCCTGGCTTCACATTCAGGCCTAAGTGCAAACAAAAAGAGACGTTATTTATTGATAGCGTCTCTTTTTTATATTATCGTTTTGGATGATATAGCTTTTTAGTCTGGTACTGAGGCTCGCAGGTGACGTTTATGCCGAGCTTTTTAAGCGTTTTTTCATCCACCTGAGTGAGAATTACAGAGGAGTGCATCTCGCAGCCCCTTAATTTTCCGAGCTGCTGCATAGCAAGCTCTGCTACAGGAGAGGTCGCCGCGCATATTGCGAGCGCTATAAGAATTTCATCGGTATGAAGTCTCGGGTTATGGTTGCCCAAATGGTCAACCTTTAAATGCTGGATAGGCTCGATGACCTCACGGGCAATAAGAGGCAGCTCATCCTTTATGCCGCCAAGCGCCTTTAATGCGTTCAAGAGAAGCGCGGCAGAGGCGCCTAACAGAGACGAGGTTTTTCCCGTGATTATTTCACCTGAAGGAAGCTCAAGCGCAGCGGCGGGAGACGCCGTTTCTTCTGCCTTTTTGTTTGCCGCCCTGACGACTCTTCGCATGTCGCTCGTCACGTTTGCTTGCTTCATAAGCAGGTCTAATTTATAAATAACGCTATCGGATACCATTCCCTCGCGTTGACCGCAAAGCGCGGTATAATAACGACGTATAATTTCCTGCCTTGACGCTTCGCAGACGGTATCGTCGTCAATTATACAGTTACCCACCATATTTACGCCCATATCGGTAGGAGATTTATAAGGTGACTCTCCGTATATTTTATCGAACATAGCGGCAAGCACGGGGAAGATTTCTACGTCTCGGTTATAGTTCACGGTAGTTTCTCCGTACGCCGCCATATGAAACGGGTCTATCATATTTACGTCATTGAGGTCTGCAGTTGCCGCCTCATACGCAATATTTACAGGATGCTTTAATGGGAGATTCCAGATAGGGAAGGTTTCAAATTTTGCATATCCCGCCTTTATTCCGCGCTTATTATCCTGATAAAGCTGGGAGAGACAGGTAGCCATTTTTCCGCTGCCCGGACCCGGTGCGGTTACGATCACGAGGGAACGCTTTGTCTCGATATACTCATTCTTGCCAAAGCCCTCTTCGCTGATGATCTTTTCAATGTTGTTCGGATAACCGCTGATGCTGTAATGACGATAGACCTTGATGCCAAGCTCCTCTACACGCTTCTGGAACGCAATGGCACTCTCCTGTCCTTCAAAACGGGTCAACACGACACTGCCGACATAAAGACCATATTCCCGGAACGCATCG
>JAZQGJ010000037.1:0-6245 GCA_045539995.1 Eubacteriales bacterium | reverse complement strand
AGCCCATTAAAATGAGGAAATCCGTAGGATTTCAACCTTATAAAAGTATTTTTTCACAGATATAATTCATTCTCTGGGCTTGGTGTGTTTTTTTATAAAGTGTCGGGCTTCTTTGGTTTTACCAAATATGACAGCCCCTTTGTTATACCGACAAGACCTTTTGGATTGATCGAGTACGGTAAAGAAAAAATAAAAGGGCAGTTTATGCCCTTTCATATGAGTTCATTTGGATATGTAGCAATTATTTAATTTCTCCCCATATGTCCTCATACCCGAAAAAGATAACATTACCGGATCTTTTTACCAACGCGCGCTTGAAATAAAAATAATCGTCTTCGGTCATTTTTTCCGCATAGTCTTTCAAATCCTTTGCCAGCGCCTTTGCGATTTTATTACTCTCGCAGAAAAACATTACGCCTGCCTTTTCATAATCATCTTCTTCAGGCTCGAAATAAAGCACAGACTCAACTCCTTTGTTGCTTACATTGAGCTCGTCGGCAAAGTCCTCAATATCCTCTTCGTTAATAGCGATGTCTACATAATAACCTTTTTCTTCAAGATTTTTTGCTACTGTAAGCGTGTCGTATTTGTCACCGTCACAGGATACGAGCGAGAGAACAAGCATAATTGCAACCATCAATAAAGATAAAGCTTTTTTCATTTGATTTTCTCCTTTCTTTTAAATTTCCCCAAATATACCAAAACGGGATATTTGAATTATACCACAATGGTATAATAATGTCAAGAGGTTTTATGAAATTTTCAAAAAAGTAGAGAAGGGGATAAAAATGGAGTTCAGGCTCAAGGAATTGCGAAAAAAGAGAAAAATATCTCAATTAAAACTCGCACTCGACTTAAATATGAATCAGAATACTATTTCGAGATATGAAAACCTTGAAAGAGAAGCCGATTATGAAACTCTTTTGAAATTCGCTGACTACTTCGATGTTTCTCTTGATTATTTGCTTGGAAGAAAAGACGATATAAAATAAGCTATTTGCGTAGAATAATCGCAAATAGCTTATTTTTTTAAAAATTGATTTTCTCCACCTTGTTTCTGCAAATCGAGTTGAAGTCGCAGTATGAGCAAGGGGGAGTGAGGCTGGGCGCTTTGAGGGGGGAGGCGTTTATATTGCCACCTTGCATTTCCTCGCAGATACTGCCGAGCACGCTTTCAATCTTCTTTAAGATGTTCCCCAAATCCTCAAGCGAGGCAAGCGCTCTTGCTGGGGAAAGCTCGCCTTTTTTTGTGAGAGACACGGGGATATAACCCGAATTTAAGTCCTTGTCCATCGCGCGAAGTATCGCTTCATCGTTTAAGAGAAGTCCGTTTCGCTTGAATTTTTCATTTAACGCGTCGTTTATTTCGTCATCATACGGCGCGGATACTGCTGTGTCCTTCACGTCGGCGTTAAAATATAAAATTCCCGCAGGGACTATTTCTCCGTCTTCTGCGCAGCCTATTTGCTCTTTAAAAGCCTTGTTTTCCGTTTTCCAGATTGAAAACAGATAGATAAGCATTTGCATATTCAGCCCGTATTCAATGCTTTCAAGCGAGAAGGTTTTTCCGCCCGTCTTGTAGTCAACGACTCTGACGTAAACGTTTCCGTCCTTTTCATAGGTGTCAACTCGGTCAATGTTGCCGTATAGGGCTATTTGCGTTCCGTTTTGAGCCTTGAATTTTATAGGAGACGGGGAATTTGCGTCCTTTTCCGAGATTTTAAACTCAAAGAATCGGGGCGAAAATTCGCTCTGTGAAAATTCCTTTTGGAGATTTTTTACGAGTATCAGCACGGCGTTGTAGAGACGCTCAAAAAGATGCTTCATTCTGGGGGTATGCTCTTGCCCTTCGGGCGAGATATCCTTTATATAGCCTGCTGTAATATCCTTTACTGCGCGCACGGTCTCGTCTTCGTCCACGTCGGTTATTCGTTTTCCTTCCGATGAAAGATAGGAAAATAGCCTCTCAAGAATAGCGTGGACAAAGTTTCCGATACCTCTTGGGTCTATTTTAATATCCTCGTGAGCGTTTAAGCGCATTATATATCTGCAGAAGTATCCGAAGTGGCATTTGACGTAGCTCTCTATTCGTGAGGGAGAAATGCTGATATCCGAGGGCAGAATGCTTTTTATAATGCCGTCCGAAAGAGATTCTTTATTCGAATAAAGAGATTTTTTTACACTTGAGAGCCTTCTTGCATACAAAGCGTCCTCCGAGAAAATATCGAAAAGGGCGTTTTCGCTTTCCTTTTCGGATAGAGCGCCTATCATTTCAAACGCGGCGTCCTTCGCCCATAGCTTGTCGCTGTCGGACATCTCGGCGTAAGAGATAATTTGCGCGCCGTCGCCTGCAAGATGCTTTATATTTTCTAAGACGTAAGACGGCTTACAGGCTGAATATGAAACCGTCGCGTCAGCGTGTAAAAGCGTAACGCTCTTTTCGGCAGAGCAAAAAGCTCGGTAAATGCAGAAAAGCTCACGGGAGGCTAACTCGCCGAGGTCCTGCTCTAAATCGAGTCCAAGCTCGGAAAGCGCGTCTCTGTCGCTCTGTGAAAAGGCGCTGCTCTCGGTAATTGAACGGGGAAATTCGCCTTCGTTTACGCCCAAGAGATAAATATGCTCGGACGAGGCTCTCAGCATATCAGCCGAGCCGACGGTAACAGCGTCAAATGACACTGGTATCTGTCCTATATCGGTTTCACCAAACGTAATGCGTAAAAGCTGAAGAAAATGCTCGGCGTTCACTTCGGTGTCCGATAGCGTTTCGTAAAGGTGGTCTAATGCGTCGCATATAACCGAATAAAGACGGCTGAAAATTTCAGCGTCGGCGAGCTCGCATTCAAGCTCTGAGTCTCTTGCAAGAGCTTCGAGCTTGTCTTCAAGCGAGATTTTTTCAAGGAAACGGAAAAGATTTTCACAATGCTCTGCGACAGTATGCTTTTCACATAGAAAATCATACAGGCCTTCAAGCGGCTCTATAAGCTTTTTTCTCGTTTCGTTTATTCTTATAAGAAAATTGCCGATTTCTTCAGAGCGATGCATTTCATAGCCGCGCGGATTCATATTCCAGTCTATGCCGTCTGTGAAACGCTTTCCGTTTATATTCCACTTTTTAGTGTATATTTCAAAGTCGTCGCAGTCCTTTTCGGGAATTCCCGTCAGACCGCACTTCATATAAGTAATTACGTCGCTTCTGTTAAAGCCCTTAATACATACTGAATACGCGGAGTATATCATTCTTATGGGGGAGAGCGAGGAGATATCGGTTCGAGCCGACATAAAAAACGGTATATTGTATTTTTGAAGCGCGGCGTCTATAATTCCTTCGTATGCGGAAGCGCTTCTCGCAAAAATTGAAAAATCGCTGTATTTTGCGCCACCTTGTATCTGGCGTTGGATATCGAGAGCTATAAATTCGGCTTCGGCGTAGGGGTCGGGACATCTGACGATTCTTAATTCGTCATAATTCGGAAGCTCTCCGTCATATCTCGGCAGAGATGAGCAGACAGGCGAGGTCATATTCTTTCCGACGTACTGCATAAGAGGCGAGGTGTTGCGCTTGCTGTTTCCAAGCTCGGTAAATTCTATATCTACAGAGCGTGAGGATGCATACGTAATTAGCTTTTTCTCGCAGCTCTCTATTTCTTCAAAGCAGGCGCGTTCCTTGCTCATAGGGGGCAAAGATAGCGCTACAGTAAGATCGCACTGCTTCATAATAAGCGATAAAATCTTATATTCCTGTACGGTAAAGCTCGTAAAAGAGTCTATAAGTACCAAAGAATTTTCAAAAAAGCTGTTTTCTGATAGAATGTCGTACAGTCGGTCGAGGTCTTCGCTCTGGTCGCTGTAATGCTCCTTTAAGAGAGAAGAATATAGGTTGGAAACCATAGCCAGATCGTTCAATTTGTCCTTTAACGAGGCGTCCTCAGAGAGCAGGGCGGCGTCGGAGAGCATTTTTGCGCTGACAGAGCAGGCGCGAAGCTCGGAGAGGGAGGAGAGCATTTTTTTCACGCGCCCGAATTCAATTTTATCCGATTTCTCGTTCAGGAGTGGGAGAAGCTCGCCAAGCGTTTTCCACATAATGAGAGCGCGAGTCGCTTCGCTTGAATATTTATAAGAAATACCGCCGTATTTACGAAAAACAGTGTTAGAAAGGCGCGAGAAGTTTGTGACCTCAAAGTAAAGGGGCGCGCAGGAAGGCAGACGCTCTGCCATAAATTTTTCCGTCGCAACGGTCTGCTGCTCGGGAACTATTAAATAGCAATGCTTTTTCTCTTCAATCGCTCTTTGCGCGAGGGCGGCGAGATACGTTGTTTTTCCGCTTCCTATATCGCCTTTTACTATTTGCAGCATCAGTTTCCTTCCTTTCGTATAATGAGGCTGTAGCCCTTGCCTCTGTGCGAGCGTATTGCCTTCGTTCCGTTACGCTCTAATTTTTGCCTGAGGTAATGAACGTACAGGTTGAGAGAATTGTTGTCAAGAGCGCCCCACAGCTTGTTGCATATAGTAAGTCTGTCAACGCTTTCCCCGTCAGCTTCTCGCAGAAGCTCATATAGCATATATTCCTTTTCGGTGAGCCTATATTCCTCGCCGTTATATATAATCGACTTCCTTTGGCTTGACAAGATATCTGCGTCAAAGGAAGCAGTGTCGGATGAAATACTGCGCGCCTGCTCGCAAGCCTCTAAAAGCTCTTTTGCGGTAAAGGGACGGACAAGATATGGCACGGCCTTTTCTACAGGTGGTTTTTCGGAAAATCCGAAGCAGACTGTCCTTGCGTCCCCTTTAGACGCAAAAGATACTGTATCAATATCTATGATATACAGCTCGGCGCTCGGCGCAAATGCGAGGCTTTCGGAGAGAGCAACGCTTTTGTTTTTTTCGATAAGCTCGAGCTTAATCCATTGCGCGTAAATTCTGTCAGCAGAAACGATACAGACGTCAGGCTTCATATTCCCCCCAAAAATCGTTTAAAAGTAAAAAAATTATCATAAATATTATACTTTATTTTTAAGTTAATGTCAAGGAGCAATAAAAAGCAATATACGCAAGACGTAGGACAATATTTTCAATTGATATAAATTGCTTTTTGAGGTAAAATATAGTTAACGTTATAAAGTTTTAGGAGATACGTTATGAAAGACATTCATCAGAAACTGTATGAAATAGGAATTATTCCCGTTATTAAGATTGAAGATCCTGCAAATGCGGTTCCGCTCGCCAAGGCATTGATCGACGGCGGACTTCCCGCAGCGGAAATTACCTTCCGTACTGCGTGCGCGGCAGAGGCGATCAAGAATATCACAACCGCTTACCCTGATATGATAGTGGGCGCGGGAACGGTTCTCACCACAGCTCAGGTTGACGCGGCTGTTGAAGCAGGCGCATCGTTTATCGTAAGCCCAGGCTTGAATCCCAAGACCGTTGCATATTGCGTAGAAAAGAATATTCCCGTAATCCCCGGCTGTTCTTCTCCCTCGGATATTGAGGCGGCAATAGAGCTTGGACTTGATACCGTTAAGTTTTTCCCTGCGGAAGCAGCGGGAGGCTTGCCTATGCTCAAGGCGATGAGCGCGCCCTACGGCAATATCAAGTTTATGCCCACAGGCGGACTTAACGAGGACAACATTCTCTCTTACCTCAAGTTCAATAAGATCCTTTGCTGCGGCGGAAGCTTTATGGTTAAGGACGATCTTGTTAAAGCAGGTGAGTTTGATAAGATAGAGGAGCTTACACGCAAGGCGGTAAAAACGCTTCTCGGCTTTGAATTTGCTCATATCGGCATAAACAACCCCGATAACGAAGCGGCAGTGAAGGGAGCTGACACTCTCTGCAAGCTCTTCGGCTTCTCAAAGAGAGAGACAAGCAAGAGCTATTTCGCGGGCGAAAGCTTTGAGGTTATGATGTCGAAGGGACCCGGCACAATGGGACATATCGGCATTAAGACGAACTTTGTTGATCGCGCTATCGCTTATTTCAAGCGTATAGGCGTAGCAATCGACGAGTCCAGCATTGCATATGACGACAAGGGCAAGCCGAAGTTCGTTTACTTAAAGGACGAGATCTGCGGATTTGCTGTACATCTTGTAACAAAATAATTAAGAGGGGCTGTCATATTTGGTAAAACCAAAGAAGCCCGACACTTTATAAAAAAACACACCAAGCCCAGAGAATGAATTATATCTGTGAAAAAATACTTTTATAAGGTTGAAATCCTACGGATTTCCTCATTTTAATGGGCTTCT
>JAZQGJ010000036.1:0-12578 GCA_045539995.1 Eubacteriales bacterium | reverse complement strand
ATAAAACAGACAAATATACCTTTTTCTGAAAACAGATATATCATATAATATATTTGTAAGGATGGTGAAATAATATGAAACTGGACACACTTGACCAAAGAAAAAAAGCCTATAACTACGTGGGAAATACGTACCAGATCGGTGGAACGCGGCATTACTGTCTCAACGACGGACCTGCCAGTGGAACTAAATGCATCGACGTGCGTACGGGAAGCGGTCTTGAATATACGGTTGTATGTGACCGCGGGCTTGACATTTCGCTCGCATCATATAAGGGGATGAATTTTGTTCATCTCACCGCAGGTCTGGAGGCAAACGTTAATTCGGTTGACCCCTGGAGCACGGAATGGCTCCGTACCTTTTCGGCTGGTCTTCTTACCACCTGTGGCCCTAACCATCTCGGCAACGCCTGCGTTGACGAGGGCGTGCATCTCGGACAGCACGGCAGATGGTCCTCTCTCGCGGGACGTCAGGTAGCCGATCTTACCGACTTTGAAGAGGGAAAAATCGAAATAGTAGGCCATCTCTGCGAAGCGTCCATCATGGGACACAGAATAGCGATAAAACGAACGATAAAAAGCGAATTCGGCAAGTCTACTATCATAATTGAGGATGAGATAAGAAACGAGGGAAGCCGTCCTGCTCCCCTTACAATGCTCTATCACATAAATTTCGGATTCCCGTTCATTGACGAGAATGCGAAGGTACATATTCCTTCAACGAACGTTATCCCCTCGGACGACTACACGAAAGAGAGACTTTCCGAAATAAACACGGTGAAGGCGCCGAACAGCGATAACATGGAAAAGAACTTTTCTCACAGCTTTGACGGCGGCGAGAAATGCGCTTTCATTGAAAACAAGGGCTTGGCGGCGTACGTTAAGTTTGACTCAGACGACCTGCCCCATATGACGCATTGGGTGCTTGAGAGCATAAAGGACTACGTCGTAGCAATAGAGCCCGCAAACGTTCCCTGCAGACCGAGAAACGTCCTGCGTGAAATGGGAATACTGCCCGAAATCAAGGCGGGCGAAACAAAAAAATTCCGCGTGGAAATCGGCATAGCCGAGGGCGCGGAACTTGAAGAATTACGTAAATAACGGGCGGCGCGAATTGCGCCAAAGCCTGCAATATAAGGAGGAAATAAAAATGGTAAAGTCTAATACAGCTTTTGTGGTTTACGGTGTTCATAAGGACGGACTTCGTGACCCCGACGGTAATCTTTTCATTGATTACAGTCTTATTGAAAGCTCTAAAGCGGCTCTTAAAGCGCAGGGTGTTAATCTTGTTGAAGAAGAGCTCATCATCGCTACAAAGAAGGAAGCTCGCGACATGCTTCTCCCCTTGGCAAAGGACGACAGCATCGACACTCTCGTTCTTTTCTCGGGTACTTGGGTATGGGCGGCTCATATGATTCAGGCTGTCCGTGAATTTGCAAAGACGGGCAAGGGTATCGTCATCTGGACACACGACGGCTCTCAGGGCTGGCGTCCCGTTGGCGGTCTCGTTCTGAGCGCGGCTCTTAACGAGGTTGGCATTAAGCATAAGTTTGTTTACGGCGGCGCTGATGACGTTGCAACCGTTAAGCGTGTATCTAACTACTGCAAGGCGTCGGCTCTCAAGAAGAGCATGGAAATGACCACGCTTCGCGCATTCGGCGGACGCGGTATGGGTCAGACCTGCGGTGTAGCAGATCCCTCTCAGTGGATGCGTATGTTCGGTATCGACATTGACACTCGCGATACATATGAGCTTATTGAAACGGCGAAGAGCATTCCTCAGTCCGAGGTTGACGCTATGTGCGACTGGATCGACGCTAACTTCAAGACTCCCGTTGAGCGCGTTGATGGCAACTTCCGTTCTATCCGTCTGTACCTTGCTCTCAAGGCGTTAAAGGAAAAGGACGGCTTCGACTACTACGCTATTCAATCCTTCCCCGGTATGGGCGACTATTACGCTGCTACCTGCTTTGCGCAGAGCATGATGCTTAACGACGGTGTTCCGACAGCGACGCTTTCCGACTTCAACACCTGTCTTACTTCCATTATGATTATGGGTCTGAGCAAGGATCCTATATACTATGGCGACCTTCAGCACGTTGACAAGAAGCGCGGTGAGATAAAGATCATCGGCGACGGCGCAGTTCCTCCCTCCCTTGCAAATGAGGACGGCGTTTCTCTCGCAGGTCACGGCATTCCCACAGAGGGTGAAGCAGGTGGTCTTTCCATCGACCTCGTCTGCAAGAGTGGAAAGGGCGTTCTCGCTCGCTTGAGCAGAGTAAACGGCGAATTCAAGATCGTTGTTGCTCGCTGCGAGGTTGTTCAGCCGAAGAAGGAAGAGCTTGATGCTCGCCGCCACGAGTGCGGTATTCCCTTCTGGCCTCACGCATTCGTTCAGATCGACGGCGACGTAGGCAAGCTGGTGGAAAGCTGGAACAACGAGTACGGTTGCCTTGGCTACGGCGAGGATCTCTACGATCAGATCATCGACTTCGGTAACCTTATGGGTATTGAAGTTATCGCGTTCTAAGGTGCTGAAATATGAAAATTTTTGACTCACACGTTCACAGTGAAGTGGGGAGTATTGACCCCTATAAGCTGCTGTCCGATCTTGAAAAGGCGGGCGTTTGGGGCGCGGCGGTAATGTCGCCCGAGCCTGAAAGCCCTCTCGGTGGCGGCGCATCCTACGAAACTCGTATGGAGTGCCTTTCTAAATGGGAAATTGAAGAGAAGGACAGAATTCTGCCCGTCCTCTTCATCCATCCTTATGAGAAGGACGCTATCGCAAAGGCGAAGGACGCTGTCTCGCGCGGAGTTCGCGGATTCAAAATGAGCTGCGACTGCTTCTACGTTTACGAGGATAAATGTATGGAGCTTCTCCGTGTCATAGCCGAGCTTGACAAGCCTGTAATCTTTCACGCGGGTATTCTGTGGGACGGACACGATTCGAGCAAGTACAACCGTCCGTTAAACTGGGAAAGTCTTATAAACATTCCGGGACTTCGCTTCTCGCTGGCGCATTGCGCTTGGCCCTGGTGCGACGAAACGATTGCCATGTACGGCAAATTTTTAAACACCTACGCAATGAATCCGTCCATGTCCGCCGAGATGTATCTCGATACGACTCCCGGCACGCCGAAAATATATCGCTACGATCTTATCAACAAGATCTACAACTGCGGCTACGACACGCCGAGAAACGTGCTTTTCGGCACCGACTGCACAGCGAACGAATACAACGTCAGCTGGTCTAACTACTGGTCTTCAAACGACAGTAAGATAATGGACGAAATAGGCGCGAAAAAGAGACTTCAGGAGCTTTATCTTGCGGAAAACTACAAGCGCTTCTTCGGCATCACGAAAAAGGACTTCCGGCACGTAGTTCCGATACCCGATAGGGCTGACTCTTGGTCGCTTGAATTAGCAAACGAAATTTTATAATGCGGGGATGTCAACTTTGGTAAAACCAAAGAAGCCCGACACTTTATAATAAAAAAACAGGAAAAAGCCCATAAAAAGAATTGATCCTGCGAGAAAAACAGTTTTATAAGGTTGAAATCCTGCGGATTTCTTCATTTAATGGGCTTCTTTTATCGCCGTTTTCGCCCTCTCGACGTATCAAATACGCCTTCGGAACGAAGAACGGCGATTTTTCCTCAAATCTGCCTATCCCCTAAAAGGGGCTTCATATTCAGGCATAAGTGCAAACAAAAAGAGATGTTATATAAACATAGCATCTCTTTTTTTATTGTAAAAACTTATTAGAACTTATAGTTGAAAAACTTCGTTTTTCTTCCAAAAGGATTATATTTTCTGTTTGCTATCGCCGTTCGCTTTCTCTCGTCGTATGAAATACGCCTTCGGGGCGCGAGCGACGATTTCTGCTCCGAATCTGTGCGCCCAGGCTGTCACATTCAGGCTTAAGTGCAAACAAAAGAGACGCTATTTTTGATAGCGTCTCTTTTTTGCTATTTGCTAAATTGCTTTTTATTTCTTCATTGCGATAGCGCGCTTTGCGCTTTCGGCAATATTCTTTGCGGTAAGTCCGTAGATTTCAAGCAATTCGGGAACGCTTCCGCTTCTGCCGTAGCTATCCTGAACTCCTACTCGGATAACGGGAACGGGGCATTCTTCGCAAAGGCATTCGCAAACTGCCGCGCCGAAGCCGCCTATAACGCTATGCTCTTCCGCTGTAACTATCGCGCCCGTCTCGCGCGCGCAATCTATAAGAAGCTCACGGTCAATAGGCTTTATCGTGTGGATATTCACAACTCTCGCCGAAATTCCCTCGCTCTCAAGCATTTCAGCCGCCTCAACTGCCAAGTGTACCATAAAGCCTGTAGCGGCTATCGTTACGTCCTTGCCGTCTCTGTATGTAACGCCCTTTCCAAGTTCGAACTTATAGTCGGGCATTTCCGCCGTCATATTCGGAACGGCAAAGCGTCCAAATCGAAGATATACGGGGCCGTTATAGTTTATAGCAGCCTCAACTGCCGCCTTCGCCTCGTTTGCGTCCGACGGATTGATGATGGTCATACCGGGGATAGTACGCATAAGCGCGATATCCTCGTTGCACTGATGTGTAGCGCCGTCCTCGCCTACGGTAATGCCCGCGTGAGTCGCGCCTATTTTTACGTTAAGATGAGGGTATCCGACAATGTTTCTTACCTGCTCGTATGCGCGGCCTGCCGCAAACATAGCGAAGCTTGAAACGAAGGGAATTTTTCCCGTCGATGCAATACCTGCCGCAACGCCTATCATATTTCCTTCCGCTATTCCGCAGTCAAAAAATCTCTCGGGGAACTTTTTCTTGAATACTCCCGTCTTTGTTGCTGCAGCCAAGTCGGCATCCATAACAACGAAATCGTATTTTTCACCAAGCTCGGCAAGCGCCTTGCCGTAGCCCTCTCGTGTTGCAATCTTTTCCATTTTATTTCCTCCTCCCGCTTATCTCGTCAATTCTTCAATGGCAATCTTGTACTGCTCTTCCTTGGGGGCGGCGCCGTGCCATTCTACAGCGTTTTCCATATATGATACGCCCTTGCCCTTTACAGTACGGCAGATAATCGCGGTAGGCTTGCCCTTGCACGCTTCCGCCTCGTTAAACGCCTTTTCTATCTCGTCAAAGTTATGTCCGTCGATAGAAACTACGTTCCAGCCAAACGCCTTGAACTTCTCGTCGTGGGGAGTGGGATTCATAACCTCTGTGATAGGTCCGTCTATCTGAAGTCCGTTCCAGTCTAAAAGGATGCAGAGATTGTCAAGCTTGTAATGAGAAGCAAACATAGCAGCCTCCCATACCTGTCCTTCCTCGCTCTCTCCGTCTCCGACTACTGCGTATACTCTGTAGTCATCGCCTGAAATTTTAGCCGACAGAGCCATTCCGCAAGCGGCGGAAATGCCGAGACCGAGCGAGCCCGTGGTCATATCTACGCCGGGGGTATTCTTCATATCGGGGTGACCTTGCAGATAGCTGTCCGCCTTGCGCAAGGTCTTTAAATCCTCAACGGGGAAAAAGCCTCTGTTAGCAAGCGTCGCGTAAAGAGCAGGCGCTGTGTGTCCCTTCGAGAGAACAAAACGGTCTCTCTTCTCCCATTTAGGATTCTTCTCATCGACGTTCATCTTTTCAAAGTAAAGATAAGCCATAATGTCGGCAATAGAAAGCGAGCCGCCGGGATGTCCGCATCCTGCGTTATAAACTCCCTCTATGATACCTATACGGATGTCATTTGCCTTTTTTTCCAAAAACTGTTTCTTTGACTGTTCCATTGGTCCTCCATCTGCAATGCATTAAAATTTTTGTATACATATCATTTTACTATATTTTGACCGATTTGTCAACAGAGTAAATATATTTTTGCGCGCTTTTTAAGGCATATCGCTTATATACGCGAAAATTTGCACCTCAATGTCTAAGCACCAGAAAAAAATCCTTTATTCTTGCCGCAAGCTCACGCGCGTCACGGTAAAGCTGTCCTCTGTATTCACGAATATCGGCAGAGACGCCGTACGCTTCGAGTCCAAGACTGTCGGCTATGTAAAGCGCCCTGTAAAGATGGTACTTCTGCGTTACTATTATAATTTTTTCAGCGCCGAAGCTCTCCTTTGCGTTTAAAACGCTCTCATACGTCGAAAATCCAAAATAGTCTCGCTCTATATATTCTGTGTCGACTCCCAATTCGGACGCGAGCGCTTCCATAGCAGACACCTCGTTATAGCTCTCTCCCGAGCGATCACCGCTTAAAAGAAGCTTGCCTTGCGAGAGGAGAGAAAAGGTCTGCGCGCCGACAAAGACTCTGTCGTAGAGCATATCGCTCGGACTTCCGTCGCCCTTTAGTCCGCAGCCAAGCACCAAAACGTAATCGCAGTCAAGCTCCGACGCTCGCTCTGCATCCAATATTCTTGTCACAGTGCTTCCCACAACCGATGCGTTTATGCAAACTATAGTTATCAAAAAAGCAAGAGTCAGAGCGCAGGTTGAAAGAAAAATCCGTTTTAGCTTTTTCACTGTCCTCACTCCTTGCTTTTATTTTTTAATTACTTGCCCTGCGATATGTCCTCGAAGATAAATTCAGAAGAAAAGCCGAGCGCAATTCCGTCTGTGCCGACCTGTCCTATTTTGATTTCGCCGCTTTTCTTCGGTAGGTCAATTAAAAGGGTAGCATTCGATAAAAATTCGGTGTCCGTTTTTTTGCCGTTCACAAAAACACGGCTGCATTCGGTAAAGTTCTCGCCGTGTATATAAAGCTTATCGCCTATAGCGCTTACCGAGCTTATTTTTATTTCACAGACGCCCATTCTCATATCCTTTGTCGCGTACCTCTCTTTATCCGAGCAGGTATAGGCGTAGCCTTCGCCGTAAAGGATGTCGTATTCCATTATTTTCAAAAGCCCGTCATACTGCTCGACTTCTCCCTTCGAATATGCCATATGAAGCTTGTTCACGTTACCTATTCGGTATCCGAGCAGATCAAAAACGAGCGAGGAAAGCTGATAAGCCTCTACGTCGTCTACGTCATTTTGCGATACGTCTGCGCCGTAGTTATTCCAGATAACGTATTCAGTCGTAAAAATATTACCGTCTGACAAATCCTCGTTTGAAATTTCAAGGCCCGGCAAATGGTCGCCGTAAAGAACTAATACGGTAGGCTCGTCAAAGGAAGAAAGCGCGCTTATAAGAGCGCCGACGAACGCGTCGGTTCCGTTTATCTGATTTACGTAATACTCAAAGGCGTTTGTATCCTCTTCGTTTTCAAAGCCACTTATCTTTATCTTCTGCGTTTCGTCTATAACCTCTCTCGGATATTTTCCGTGTCCCTGTACCGAAACTGCATATATAAAGTCGGCGCCCTCCGTAGAGTTAAGCGAATTGAAAATTTGCGAGGTGAGAACCGCGTCCTTTGCCCAACCAAGCGGGTTTTCCTCGACGTTCTGCATATATTCAAGGGAGGTATAGGTATCAAAGCCTAAATTTGCATATACCTCGTGTCTGTCATAAAAGGTGCCGCTGTGATTGTGAATTGCGTGAGAGGTATATCCAAGCTCGCCCAAAAGATAGGGCATGCTCTCGCAGGCAGTGTCGGACAAAACCGTCTTGTAGGGATATTCGCCCGCGCCGAAATGAGAAATGTTCATACCCGTAATTATCTCAAATTCGGTGTTCGCCGTTCCCGCGCCCAACGACGGCACGGAAAGGAAGGCGTGGGGGCTGTTTTTCTTAAGCTCGGTGAAAACGGGCACGGGGTCAAGAGAAAACTCAAGCTCTTTTAAATATTTAGCGTCAAAAAACGCCTCAAGCTGTAGAAATATAACGTTCGGGCGAAGCGAGGTCTCTACTGTGTCCTCTCCCAGCTCGGAGAGAATTTCCTCTATCTTTTTTTCGCCGTAGTCCTCGCTCTTCTCTATTCCGCGGTCTATAACGCTGCGCGAAAAGCAATAGGCAAAGCCGTACGTCTCATAGTCCTCGCCCAAATTGCCGAAATCCTCAGGCAGAAGCTCGTTTGCGCTCGCATAGCCTGTTACGAGCGAAAACGAGACTAAAAGTCCGAGCAGCGCGGGAACTATTCTTTTATATCTGACCTTGTGGCGCGGCGTATTTTTCCATACCCATACAGTCAACGTAATGAAGGCTATGATAGCGACGACGATTAAAAGCAGCTGCCACGTCTCAAGATATATTCCTATAATGCCCCATACCGAGTCAAGCAGAGCTATATCTATAAAGCCTATGGGCGTTATTCTGTAGCTCAAAACCACCGAATTCGATATGCCGAGCGCAAGCCATAAAGCCGAGATTACAAAGAACGGTATATGCTTGTTCGAAAAAAGCAGAGAAAAGCAGAGCGTCAGCAGTATTATAAGTACGTTATAAAGATATATAAGAGGGCTCTGAAAAACGTATTTTACGGCTTCAAAAAGCGAATGTCGGGAAATAATTTCTATAAAAAGGTAAAGTAGCGCCGAATATGTACAATAAAAAGACAGCGTATGCGCTTTTATATATTCATCAGCTCTACAGAGAATGCCTTTGAGCTTTTGTACGTTGTTTTGCCTCTTTCTCATATTTCGCCTTTCTGAAATTTATCCGTGTTTTTTCTGTGAATTATTTTATTATCATTATATCCGTGAGAGCAAATGAAGGTCTGTCAGACGGATACTGCTCGGACGCTCTTGTTGCCGTCATCTTCACGGTATACTTTCCGTATTCAAGCTCGTTTGTTATAAAGTGATTATAATACTTTGCCGTATCCATTTCCTTTTCAAAGACAAGCTCTCCGTTCTCGTCATAAATCTGAATGAGAAGCATAAAGGGGTTTGTATCGTTTATACCCGTTCCGAATTCAAGACCTATTCCCTCAAAAGGAATGGTAATGCTTGCGCCAGCCTTCGTTACTCTGCCCTTGCTTGCCCAGCCCGATTCAGCGCCTGTACCAAAGATTACCGTATCCTTAATGCTATCCCACGAGAGCTTAACTGCATTTACCTTGCTGTTTTCGAAAAGCGGCTTGCTCGGCATGGAAAGAGGCGCGCTCTTTGCGCCGTCAGAATTTTCAAGCGCAACAGAAAGCGTCTTCCATATAACCTCCGAATAAAACTTCTGTCCCTCTGTGTTCGGGTGAACGGTGTCTTTTATATAATACTGCCAGGTTTCCTCGTTATTGTTCCAAATGCTTGCAAATTCATAAATAACGTCTATTACGGGAATGTCGTAATAGGTCGCAACGTCAAGCATAGCGGTAATAAACGTCGCCTGCTCGCCGCCCCACATAGCGCTTCTCATCTCGGATTTGCGTCCGTGTGTTATAAAGACAATCTCTGTCTCGGGGTCATTCTTATATATTTTCTCTATCATAGCCTGATAGTTAAGCGCCATCTGTGTGTAATCGTTTCCGTAGGGGCCGTCATTTGTGCCGAGAGAAATGAAGATGAGGTCGTCATAGCCTGCGGAGAGGAGCTTCTCCTCCATAGAGTAAAGTCCCCAGGTCGTATTCTTTCCGCCGATAGAATGGTTATTCATCTGAATGTCAGAATCAGGATATGCCGCCTGCAAATACTCAGTAAGAAATACGGTATAGGACTTTGCATTTGCCGCCTCCATTATGGAGTCTCCCATATAGCCAACCGAAAGAGCTCCTGCTTCGAGCTTCTTCTTTACGTTGTTAAGCGTAAGCATAGGCGCGCTTACACTTTCAACTTTCGCGTCCTCATTTCTTCCTATTGTGTCAAGGAGAGCCTTCGTCGCAGTAGTAGCTCCGTAGAGTCCCGTTCCCTTAAGAGTAACAGAATTTCCCTCAACGTCAATATAATACTTTCCGTCCCTTGCATCTATGCTTTCAAGATAAAAGGCTGCGCCCGAAGCGCTCGAAGCTATCGTGAGCTTATGACCTGTAAGCTCCAATATCTGTTTCTGCAAATATTCTGATGCATACTTCGCGCCGTACGTTGCTCCCTTAACTACAATTTTATATTCAGTTATAGGTGTGCCGTTGATTTTGAGATTTTCAAGCTTCGGCTCATCTACGGGAACGTCGGGGGTTCCCGTCACGTCGGGTGCGCCTGTCACGTTGGGTGCCTGTGTTCCGTCAGGGTCTACAGGGGGCTTTTCGCCGCCGCAGGATACAAGAGCGACGAGAAGTGCGAGTGTCAAAAGACATAATGCAATAATTTTTGTTCTTTTCATTTTGTTTTCCTCCAAAATTTCTATATATTAAATTTTTATTGCAAGCTAAAGTATTAACGTATTTTTTCGTTTTCTCATTTTATTACCTTTATATCGGTAAGCGTTAAGGTCGGGTTGTCCGACGGATATCTTTCCGACGGTCTTGTAACCGTCAGACGCACGGTATATTTTCCGTATTCAAGGGTGTTTGTTACAAAGAGATGATAATAATATCCCGCGTCTCTTTCCTGTTCTAAAACAAGCTCGCCCTTTTCGTCAAAGATTTGGATACGCAGAAAATATGCGTTTTCAAGGTTCTGCTTTATTCCAAGCTCAAGCCCTATTCCCTCAAAGGCGTATGAAATGCTCGCGCCCGTCTTTGTTACGGTTCCGTCCTTGCCCCAGCCCGCTTCTTCGCCTTCGCCAAAGGCTATCTCGCCTTTTATGCTCTCGAACGGAAGCGCAACTGCGTTTGCCTTGCTGTTTTCAAAGAGAGGAGTATTCGGCATATAAATGCTTCCGTGTTTTGAAGAGTCCGAATTTTCAAGGGCAAGTGAAAGCGTCTTCCATATAGTGTCGGCATAGAGCTTCTGCCCCTCTGTGTTCGGGTGTACCGTGTCGCTTATGTAATAATCCCAAATTTCGTCGTTATCCTGCCACAAATTACAAAGCGTATAAACGTTGTCTATTACGGGAATATGATAGTGTCTTGCCACATCAAGCATAGCGGTGATGAAATTAACCTGATTGCCCATCATAATTTCTCTCACCTCGGATTTGCGTCCGTGTGTTACGAAGATTATCTCCGTTTCAGGATTGTGCTTATATATTTTTTCTATCATCGACTGATAGTTTAACGCCATCTGACTGTAATCGTTTCCGTAGGGGCCGTCATTTGTGCCGAGAGAAATGAAGATGAGGTCGTCATAGCCTGCAGAAAGCAGTCCCTTTTCTATGCTGTAGACGCCCCACGTCGTATTCTTTCCGCCTATAGAGTGATTCTTCATCTGAATGTCTGCGTCGGGATAAGCCTCCCTCAAATATTCGGTAAGAAAAACTGTATAAGACTTGAAGCCGTACGCCTGCATTACAGAGTCGCCAATATAGCCGACAGAGAGCGAGCCCTCTTCTAACTTCTTCTTTGCGTTATTTAGCGTAAGCATCGGCGCGCTGACGCTTTCAATTGTCACGTCTTCGCTTTCGCCTATCATTTCAAGCAGAGCCTCTGTCGCCGTATAAGCGCCGAAAAGACCTGCGCCGCCAATAGTAATGGCGCTATTTTCAACGTCAACGTGATACATGCCGTCCTCGTGATTCGCGCTTTCAATATAGAATGCCGTTTCTGCGTTTCCTACCGTTATTTTAAGCTCAAAGCCCGTAAGCTCTCGAAGCTCTTTCTGCAAAAGCTCGGCTGCGTATTTAGTGCCGTACGCAGTTCCTCTCGTTATAATCTTGTATTCGTTTATGTACTTACCGTTTATCTTCAGATTTCCAAGCGGATATTCGCTTTCTTTAAAATATCCCTCTTCATTCATAACGAGCCCTCCTTCCTCAAACAGAGACACAAAGCGCGTGACCGCTGCTTCTACAGCCTCGGGGCTTCCGCCGTTGATTACAATGTTTTCTCCGCTGAAATATATATGATAGCTGTCATAGGGGAGAAATTCGTCAAGGACAAAATCACGCTTTGCTTCTCCCAAAACTATTTCCTTACCCGACGGCTTATCGTCACCCATAAGAAAATCGTCGCTCATATTTACCTTTATTCCGTATTTTTCGGAAAAAGTATTTCGTATAAGAGAAACCGCGCCGCTATACTCGTCTCCTCCGACGAGCGGGGTTATAATAGTATATTCTCCGAGAGATTCGCGTAAAATCTCTCTTTTTTGCTTATTCTCGTCCGTCGGCTTGCTTTCGGCGCAGGACGCAAGAAGCGCGACAAGCATAAGCGCAAAAATGCAAAGCAAAATTATTCTTGTTCTTTTCATTTTGCATTCCTCAAAAAATGAATTTGACAACCTTTGTCAGCTTTATATATCAAAACTTACTTGGGATTATTTGATTATCGCCAAATCGGTAAGGGTAAACGAGGGCCTCTCCGACGGACACTTTTCGGACGGTCTTGTGACAGTCAACTTCGCCGTATATTTTCCGTATTCAAGCTCGTTCGTTATAAAGAGGTTATAATAATTAAAAGTTTCTCTCTCCTGCTCTAAAACAAGCTCGCCGTTTTCGTCATAAATTTGTATTAAAAGCATATACGGATTCGCTTCGTTCTTGCCTATTCCCAGCTCGAGTCCTATTCCTTCAAATTCATATGAAATGCTTGAGCCCGTCTTTGTCGTTCTTCCCTTGCTCGTCCAACCACTTTCATCTCCCGTACCGAATATGATTTGACCCTTAATGCTATCCCACGAGAG
>JAZQGJ010000035.1:0-3014 GCA_045539995.1 Eubacteriales bacterium | reverse complement strand
CACCTGCTATGCAGGAGCTTCCCCTCAAGGGGAAGCCTACGTAGGGTAGCGAAGCGGCCTGAGAGTGTTAGAAAACAGTTGATAACTGTTTTCCCTCGAAGGTGACCGAGCCGCAGCGAGACCGGCATTCCCGGCGGTCCGACTGAGCAGCGTAATGTAAATACTGACATAGCGGGGCTGCTCGCTGCATTTTGCACTCGCCATAGGCGAAAGCGAGTGGTCTGCAAGCAGACTCCCAAAATGCTTGACGTGTTGCCGTAGGGACCGGCCTCCCTTGTGTAAAGGGAGGTGGCATTTTCCCGTAGAAAATGACGGAGGGATTGTAAAAAGACAAAATTCATACCAATATAATCCCTCAGTCAGCTTCGCTGCCAGCTCCAACCGGGGTCCCTAAGGCGAAGGAACTGAGTCTTGGGGTGGATTGAACAAGGGAGCCTTCCACATAAATCATTCTTCGATATCTTTCCATTTGCTTTCTGCTTATCGACATAGCCTATATGGATCCACGCAGACTTGGCGAGTTTTTCGTTATACAATCAAAAAAGCCCCCTTGCAAAAGGGAGCTTTTCAACTATTTACTTGTCAGCGGATCTCGGCGCTCGGTATATATTGGCGAAGAAGGGCGAGAAGCGACTCGGTTTCTTCCTTATTATAATAATTAAAGCCGCCCACAAGGAGATCACCCTCATCGCGATAGGTCTGGAGGAAGTATTTTTCATTCCCCTCAAGCCATTTTCCAATAGAAAGAATGTCTCCCTCACTATGAAGCTCGCGCACAAGGGTGGTGCGGAACTCAAAATCCACCCTGCCCTCCATCAAGAGTGCGGCGGAACGTCTCACTTTCTCAAGCAGGCGAGCGGATGCCTCGCTTCCCTGCTCCATACCCATAGTCTCGGCATATCGCTCAGGCGAGTTCTTTATATCCATGGCAACGTAGTCAACGAGGCGATTGTCGATAAGGTAGGAAAGCATCTCGGGGCTTGTGCCGTTGGTATCCAGCTTGACAGAGAAGCCCAGCGCCTTTATCTCTCCCATCAACTCGGGGAGGTCGCTATGGAGAGTGGGCTCACCACCGCTGATACAAACACCGCTTAGCCTGCCGCGGCGCGAGTTAAGAAAGGCGAGAAGCTCCTCTGTAGAAATATCCTCTCCGCCAACGCCAAGAGCCAGCGATCCGTTGTGACAGAAGGGGCAACGCATATTACATCCGCCTGTAAAAACCGTACAGGCGATATGACCCGGGTAGTCAAGAAGGGTCAGCTTTTGAAGTCCTTTAAGCAGCATAATTTGTCCTTTGAATTTGATAAATATATTATACCCCGAGCCGGCGAGGGTGTCAAGTAGAGATGGGAAAATTGTTATTGACAAGGTTTAAAAAGCAGTCGGAAGGAGGAGATAACAGCGGCCGAAAGGCAGGTCAAAAAAATATAAAAATCCGCAGTAAAAAAGTAGTAAAAAAGCAGGTCGGAAAATCATAAATTTAAGAGATAAAAAGGGGCGAAAAAGGCAAGAGAAATCAAGTAAAAAAGCACCTCAAAAAGCAAGCGCAAAAACCGACTAAAAAGCCAACGAAAAAGGAGGTAAAAAGACGGTGAAAAAGCGGTGTAAAATCGCCCTTCTTAAAGGCCAAAATCAAGCCCTGCCACCTGCGAAAATCACCTATAGCAAGGGCAGAACGATCTATAGTCCGGGCAAGGGCAAAGCGCCCTTCTGCCTATGTTTTTTAGGGTGTTTTTTCGCCGAATTGTCGATTTTCAGGTTTTCGGAAGATTTTTTAAAAATCAAAGTCTAAAAGGAAATAAAAAAAGTCGCGGATCTCAAAATTTTGCCCGAAATTTAAATTTTTAATCGGAAATTTCGGAAATTTTCAAAAATTTTTCGTTTTTTTCAAAAAATTTTCGCCGATTTCAAATTTTTCACCATTTTTTCGGACATTTTCCAAACTCACTTTCGTAAACATTAGTTTACGGAAAAGCCTATTTTTTACCTTTCCAAAAAAGCACTTGACAAATTCCGAAAGCTCTGCTATAATAATAAGGCAAACGATGATTTTTCGCTTGAGAAAAGCCTCGGCTCCCCGGTGTAAATCCGACTCAAAAACCAGCCGTGTTTAAAGCAAAAATCCGTATCATTTTTCACCCGAAAATCCCCTTGATTTTTCATCAGTTTTCGTCTCTTTTTAAGCCCTTTTTTCAGCGGTAAAAATCCTCCTGATTTAAAGCTTTTTTTGACCGATTTTCAGCCCGATTTTTAAGGCCTGAATCATTAAAAATTTTACTTGTTTTTTTGATCAGTTTTCCCCTATTTTTTATCACAAATTTCATCACTTTTTCGAGGTGTAGCGCAGTTGTGAGCAGACGAAAACAACTGAGTGTTGTTTTCGGCGTTGCGAATGCGCAGAAACAAGGAGTAACGGGAGTAAGGCCTGCCTTGCGACCGGTAGGACTATGTTTCAAGAGAGAGCGCCATCTTGGGCGCGCGGAAAGAAAAGCACTTATTTCCCGATCGCACATTTTTTTATAGATTTAATCATTTCGAGGTGTAGCGCAGTTGGTAGCGCGCCAGTTTCGGGTACTGGAGGCCTGGAGTTCGAATCTCCACACTTCGACCAAAAAACAAAAGGACAGCCCTTGCGGTTGTCCTTTTGTTTTTTCTTTTTGGTCGAAGGTGTGTTTGATTCGAATCCATTCGCGCCTTGCGCGAAGGAGTTCGCATATCCCACTCGAAGATCGACAAGCTGGCTTGTCAGGCGAAGAGTGCGGATATCTTCGCCATCGGCAAATACCTCCACTTTTTTTGGGGGACAGCCACGCTATGTCTGTATTTACATTTCGCTGCTCAGGCGGACCGCCAATGGTTCTCACTTGCCAGAGTCTAAGCCGATAAAGGCTCCGACACGGAGATTCCTCGACATAAATCTGTGTCTTCGGGTAAAATAAGTACCGCTCGAAATGACAGATGTAGCTGACGGATGAGATGTTAGCTCTGCAATTGGACCGCCAATGGCGGCCCCT